>JAHEBY010000022.1 GCA_024642025.1 Comamonadaceae bacterium
CGATGGAGCTGGTCCAGGAGCGGCGGCCTAGTTCGTCGACCAGCGTGGCACCGGTTGCGGGGTCCATCACCGGGCAGATGCCCACCGGGTAGCGTGCCACCCCGGCGCGGTCTATATTGCTGGTCATGGTCAAGGTGCACAACATCGCGGGCTGATGCTCGCGCTCACGGAACGCCAAGTGCGCCGCCTTGCCGTGGAAATCGGCCGCTTTCACTTTGGGACGGGCCAGATCGCATTCGAACAGGTTGTATTCGGTCAGCAGATCAGCGTTCTGCAAACGCAGGCTTTTTTCCATGCGGCGGCTGTTGGCGTAGGTTTCAACACCCACCGGTGTGACGCCCAATGCATGGAGCGCATCCCACAGTGCCAGGCCATCTTCGTATTTAAAGTGGAGCTCCCATCCTTGCTCGCCAACATACGAGATGCGGAACGCCAGCACTGGCACGCCCTTGATCTTCAGTTCACGCAGGGCTGCAAACGGGAAGTTCTCGTGAGTCCAGGCATCGGGCTCGTCGGCGATCTTCTGGATCGTGGTGCGGGCATTGGGGCCCCAAACGCCAAGGCAACCGTACTGCGTGGTGGTGTCCGTCACCGTAACGTTCGCACCCCGGTCCTGGGCCATGCGGCGTATCCATGTCAGGTCGCGGTGCCCGGCGTCCGCGCCGTCGACCACGCGGTAGTGATGCTCGCCCAGGCGCAACACCGTCAGGTCAGCGCGCACACCGCCCGTGGCTTCCAGGAAGTGGGTGTAGATGCCCTTGCCCACCGGCGTGTCGCCGCCCACCTTGGCCACGCAGATGTATTCCAGCAGGTCGGCCGCGTCGGGGCCCACCACATCGATCTCGGCAAAGTGCGAGACGTTAATCATGCCCACGTCCTCTGACATTTTCAGATGCTCGGCGTTCGATACACGCCAGAAGTGGCGGTTGTCCCATTCGTTGGCCCGCACCGGAACCTTGTCGCCATAGACCTCCAGCAGATGCTCGTTGCTGGCATAGCCGTGCGCACGCTCCCAGCCGGAGAGTTCCATGAAATAGGCACCGAGTGCCTTTTCGCGCTCGTAAAACGGGCTCTTGAAAATGCCGCGCCCGGCACTGTAGGGTTCGCGGTTGTGCACCGGGGGGTTGTAGATTTTGAAGGCACCCTCGTAACAGCGGTCGTGAATGTACTTCTCGTCCTGTTGGTAGGGATAGGTTCGGGCCACGTCGATGCGGGCATGGTCCAGATGGGTGGCGCCATCGGTCATCCAGTCGGCCACCAGCTTGCCCACGCCCGGCGCGTCTTTCACCCACACGGCTTCGGCGTACCACAGGCCGCGCACCTTGGACGACTCGCCGATCGAGGGGTTGCCATCGGTAGTGACCTGCAGCAGCCCATTGAAGGAATGCTTCTCGTCATAGCCCAATTCGGCCAGGATCGGTGTGAGCTCAATGGCGCGCTCCAGAGGCTCCATGATCTGCTCCAGCTCCAGGTCGCGCTGCGAAGGGGACAGACGAGCCTGCTCCTTTTCGAGCAAATCACGCGGGTGGCACATGCGGGGGTTCTTCTCTTCGTAATATCCCCATTCGATCTGGCCGCCTTCGGGCGTTTTCGGATCCCCGGTGTCGCGCAGGTAGGCCGAATTGCCCTGGTCGCGCAAAAGCGGATAGCCAATGTCCTTGCCGGTTCCGGCAAATTCCAGGTACGGCTTGAAGAACGTGAGCGGGTGGTCCACCGGCATGATGGGCAGGTCTTCACCGGCCATGCCTGCAATCAGGCGCCCCCACAAACCGGCGCACACCACCACGTAATCCGCGGCGATGAAACCTTTGGTCGTTTCGACACCTTGAATTCGGCCTTTCACGATGCGCAGCCCTGTACACGCTGTATTGGCAATCGAACGCAACTTGCCAGACGCCACGGCAGCGTCCACCAGTTCGCCCGCCACCATCTGTGAACGCGGTTTAACCAGACCCGCATCCGGGTCCCACAGCGCGCCCTGAATCAAACTCTCTTCGAGCAGCGGAAACTTCGCCTTTGCCTCGGACGGGGTGATTAGCTCCACCCGATTGCCGAAGGCTTTACCTGATGCTACACGGCGCTCGAGCTCGCGCATACGTTCATCATCCCCAACGCGCGCTACCTCAAGGCCACCGATGCGCTCGTAGCGACCCCTCTTCTCGTAGAAGTCGATGCTGTATTTGGTGGTGAAGATCGTCATCTGATCGTGCATGGTGTTGAAGCAGAAATCAGACGCGTGTGCGGTGGACCCCACATCCGTAGGGATAGCCGATTTATCAATGCCGACGATGTTGTCCCAGCCGCGTTCGATCAGGTGATGGGCCACCGAGGCACCAACAATGCCGCCCTGGCCAATGATGACCACCTTGGCGCGCTCAGGAAAAGAGGCCATTTGCGTTAAATCCTAATGTGAGCCGCCCCAATGGCGAGTCGGCTAAAAGTGTATTCAGGCATGGGGCTGTCGACGCGTCAATTGCGACTGTCGCTTGCGGATTCGCGTCAGAGGCGGAATCGACACCGATCACCATATTTGCTATTAATAATATAGCTATCTACTCATATTCCATGGGGGCTAATGGCTATAAATAAGTAAAAAACAGGTCAATGTTGCCTGATGAACGCCCGCATGTGAAACGCCGCATGGTCAGGCGTATAGGCGTATTCGGTGCCAACAGGGCATGCCCGGCGGGCAAGACAGCCCACCCGCATGCAGTCACCGTCGGGCGACCCGTGTAAATGGTCGGCGCAAGCTTCAAGCCGGAAGGCGGCCCCCGTGAAGGCCTGCACAGGACAGGCTTGCAAGCAGGGTTGACCGTCACAGCTCAGGCAAATATCGGCTTCATTCATTGTCGGGGAAGGGTTGACGGTTGCTTCAACCGGCAGCTCCGACGAGAAGGCCAGCGCAAATCGGTAGGCATGCCAAAGGCCGAAGGTTGGGTGAATTTTCAGCATGACCGGGCTGGTTTTGAGCTGCTCTGCACGGGCCGCCCACTGCTGAAACGGGTGGTATGGCGGCCCTTCGAACGGGAAAACCGCCAGTGCGCCCCACCGCGCGGCAAGCTCGGTGCCGATGGCATGGCTCCATCTATCCAACGGGTCAGGCAGACCATCTCGGTAGAACGTAGAGGCTTTAAAGGCGGGCCAAAAAGCAGAGCCAACCACACCCACGAGGTAGATCATTACCGCTGGCTGGCCGTCAGGCAAGTTGATCGACAGATCCGTGCCGGAAGCCCACGTCTTCACCTCCGGTCGCCATGCACCCCGCAATTGCAGTCCAAAAGCCGCCAGGCCGGCCTCAAGCTGCTCGTGAGCAGACGGCTGTGGGCCGTCAGGCATGAACTAAGTCGCCCGGGAACGGCGCCGTGGTTGAACCGTGGGCTTTGACCATAGGAGGGCCGGAGGCCGTTGCCGTGACTCGCGCTTCAAAGAACAATCTGCCATCGATATCGTTGTCAACCTGGTTGTCGCTCTGGCTGAAAACGATCTCCGTACTGGCCGCGCCAGCCTGCAAAGCCCGCGTGGTAGCCTCTTCCCCCGCGAGTTGCTGCGCCAGCGAAATGGCTGGCGCCAGAGCCTCGAAATCTCGCGGCCCAGCTTGGGTGAACACGCGAAAAACGCCTTTTACCGGTTGCGAGACGGTAATGTGTACGCGCTGCGAAACTTTTCCCAGCACTGCGCCTACGGCGTTGGCCACATTGGCATGGGGCGGCATTAGCAACTGCACCCCCAAGCTCTGTGCCACTTTGGGGTAATAGCTTGAAGCCGGCGCACCCACTGCGACCAGTGGGACTCCGCTGGCAAATTGCAGGTTGAACACGGCAGTTCGACTGGTTTCGGTCGAACGATGATGCAATGCCATCTGCGTCAGCAAGCTAGCCATCTTGCCAGCGCTGCCTTCGTTCATCTGATTGGCATCGTTGAGTCCAGCTTCGATCAATTTCTGACAGATGGTATCAATCATCTTGTCCACCACCTGCCGAGATGGCGCCAGCGCGTCACCCATCACCCAAGTTCCCAGGCCATAGAGGTGTCGCATTTGGCGAGCCCAAATGCGAGCCCCAAAAATGGCTGCATCGGCATTCCAGTGACTGGACAAACCCAGCACGTGCGCCGCATCACTGGGGGTAAAACCACTGTAAATTACCAGTCCTTTGCGCTCCAGTCGGGCCAGCGCCTTTGACAACACCCGGTCTTCAATATTGGCCCGTTCCACGTCGACCGGCCCTCGCGCCAGGCGATCCCAGGCGTCAACTTCGTCCTGTGGCAGAAGCGCCAGCATGGCCTCATCGGCGTGGAGACGCGCGGCAAAGCGGAGCTGGCTGGCGTGCGGCGTTTCATGCTGCTGGCGCTCGAGAACACCCAGCACATATGGATGCTCATGGGCCAGCAGGCTTAACGGCACAACACGTCGGGGACCGATGGCAAGGCCATCGCCGCCCTGGAAACGCACTTCGCTATCGCCGCCCAAGCCAATCGCATAGACCTTTACCGCCTCCACCATCGGGCGCCAGTGGCCAATCATGGCACCATCGAACCCGAGCTCTGGCATGCCGTTGCGCACAACGGCAATATCGGTAGTGGTACCGCCCATATCGGCCACGATGGCGTTTTGCAAACCGCTCAGCGCGCAGGCTCCCAGCACACTGGCGGCAGGGCCAGACAACACCGTCCCGACCGGGCGCCGCAGGGCACTGGCGATACTGATCAGCGTACCGTCGCCCTTGACCATCATCAGCGGAGCGTCTATGTTGCGCGCATGCAAACTGCGCTGGACAGAATCGATTAGGGCTTTGACGTGCGAAATCATGCGGGCGTTCAGCGCCACCGTCATCGCGCGGCGCGGAGCACCCAGGCTGGAAGCCAGCTCGTGCCCGCAGGTGACGGGCTTGTCGCAAAGCTCCTCCACCAAGGCACGCAGTTTGATCTCGTGCTCGGGATTGCGCACCCCAAAGGTAGCTGAAATGGCAAAGGCTGAAACGCGCGGAGCATGACGCAATATGGCCTCACGCGACATCACCCCATCTAATTCCTGGACAGGGGCTCCGCCCGCATCGTGGCCACCGGGCAAGCTGACAACGGCCTCTTTGCCCAGCAACTCCAACAGTCCGCTGGCCTTAACCTGTTGCGCATCGTATCCAGCCAACAGCACACAAATGGGAGAGCCCTTGCCCTCTACCACCGAATTGGTTGTGAGCGTAGTAGATAGTGATACCAAGCCCACAAGTGCCAGCAAATCCGCCGGGAGCTTGTCTAGCGATGCAGCAATTCCAAGGGCCAGATCGAATCGTGTGGTGAGGCTTTTGGCAGACGCGGCGATTCGTTTGTTTGCGTCAATTAGCACTGCGTCGGTAAACGTCCCACCCGTATCAATGCCAAGGAAATAGGTCATATGAAAGCGGAGGCATGCGGCGTCAGGCGCCCGCTTGCTGCAGCCAGCGACACAGGTAATCTGCAAAGCTGCGCCGCACCGTCACTTCAAAATTCGTTGCGGTCTCAATGCAAAGAATAGTGGCACTGGCCTTTGCAATATGCGTTTGCGCCAGCGATCCGGTTGGGAAAGCGCGGGGATGCAAGTCCAACGGGCAGCCGCGCGCCAGCAGATCGGCGGCGGCCGGGCCTTGGACCCTCAATGTGGTATTTCCGCTGCCGACCTGAACTATTGAAACATGCTGCCCCAGCAGGGCGTTGCGCAGTGCCGACTCTGTAGCGTCTCCAGCACCTTGGGGATTGGCGTTGTGCAATTTCAGCAGCCATTCATCCGGCCCAAGCCACAGAAGCTGCCGCTTGTCAGACAAACTTGCGGTATTTGGAATGACCGGCACCCGCAAGCCCGACACGTCCAGCACTGCCTGGGTAAACTGGATATTTGATGCGTTACCGCGAAGGTTCAACATGTCGCAGAGCGGTGCTTCAGAAATCGCGCAGGGTCGACCATCAACCTCTAAGTTGCACGTCCCGCCCTTGAGCAGTGCAGCCAGCGGGCCTTCTAGAACAACTTCAAGCATGGAGGCGTTTTCCTTCGGGGTCGTAAAAAACCGGGCTGCATACTGTCGCGGGAACATACCGGCCATCTACCAGAGAGGCATAAATCTTCTGCCCCATCCGCTCAGTACCCGAGCGTACAACCGCCATGGCAATGGAGCATTTCAGCGTCGGGCTGTAATAACTGGACGTGACATGCCCGATCATCGCCACGGGTGGCGGGCCAGGTTGTGCGCTGTCTGCGAGCTGCGTGCCTTCAGGCAACACCAGCTGGGAATCGCCAGTCATCAAACCGACCAGCTGCTTGCGGTCCGTACGCGCCGTATCACTCCGGCTTAGAGAGCGGCAGCCCAGAAAATCTTTGCTTTTGGCGACCATGCCGCCCATGCCCAGATCAAACGGTGTGAGGGACCCGTCTGTGTCCTGACCAACAATGATGTAACCCTTTTCGGCGCGCAGCACGTGCATGGCTTCAGTGCCATAGGGCGTGATGTGAAAGTCGGCACCAGCTGCCATCAATGCTTTCCAGACATGGGCGCCAGCATGTGACGGCACGTTTACCTCAAACGACATCTCGCCAGAAAAGCTGATGCGCATAATTCTCGCCTTCACGCCAGCCACGGTGCCAGGGCGCCAGCTCATAAATGGAAAAGCAGCGTTCGACAGGTCGACGTCATCGCACACACGCTCAATGACCTTTCGGCTGTCGGGCCCAACCACGGCAAATGTGGACCAATGATCAGTAACCGAGGTCATAAAGACCTTCATGTCGGGCCACTCGGTTTGAACCCAGCGCTCAAGCCAGCCCAAAACCCGCGCAGCACCGCCACTGGTGGTGGTCATAAGAAAATGATCATCCGCAAGCCGCGCTGTCACACCATCGTCGAACACCATGCCGTTTTCATCTAGCATGAGGCCATACCGGCATTTGCCTGGCTCGAGTTTTAGCCAGGCGTTGGTGTAAACCCAGTTCAATAGTTTTGCTGCGTCTGGCCCTTGAATATCAATCTTGCCCAATGTGGACGCGTCAAGCATGCCAACGCCGTTCCGCACGGCCAACACTTCGCGTGCCACAGCCTGGTGCAGGTCTTCATTACCTTGGGGGAAATACCATGGCCGCTTCCACTGGCCGACGTCTTCGAACAAGGCGCCGCCGGCAACGTGACTTTCATGCGGGCTGGTTTTGCGCGCCGGATCGAAAAGGTCGCCACGTTCCAGACCCGCAAACATACCAAAGGTGATAGGAAGGTAATTGGGCCGGAAAGTAGTGGTTCCCACCTGTTCGATCGGTTTGCCCATGGCGCGAGCGGCCAGCGCCATACCGTTGATATTGCCCAGTTTGCCCTGGTCCGTACCGAACCCCAGCGCCGTATAGCGTTTGATGTGCTCAATTGACTCGAACCCTTCACGAATGGCCAGCTCAATATCGCTCGCAGCCACGTCATTTTGATAGTCGACAAACGCCTTGGCCCGCCGCGAGACGGGTTCGCCAGTTTCGGCGATCCAGAACGCAGAGATGGGTTCGGTCGTCGGTTCGTTGACTTTGAATTCTGCTGGGGAAACTTGAAACCCGGCAGCCTCGGCAGCCTTGGAACCCGCATGCCATGCATCCCTGATGGTTTCAGTCAATGACATGACCGCCTTGCAGGCACCCACGCTGGCTTGATTGGGCATGGCCGTACCCGGGGCAAAACAGACAGAAGCATCGTTCCACACTGCTCTTCCGCCGGAATGCGAGTAAAGATGTATGGCAGGGTTCCACCCACCAGCCATGCCAATGGCGTCGCACGGCAAGCTTCGCTGTTCGCCACTTGCTTGTCCACCCTGCATCTGTCGCACTAAAAGACCGGTCACGGAGACACTGCCTCTGGCCTCAATGGGTACAAACCCGCGACTAACCTCGACGCCCGCCTCACGCGCCGCCTGCTCCAGCCCGCGCGAGGACGTAACAGGGCCACGGACATCAACGACGGTCACGGCTGCACCCGCCCGTCTGAGAGAAACAGCATCTCCGTATGCCGAATCGTTGTTGGTAACCAGCACCACGCGCTGGCCAATCAACACGCCGTAAAGGAGGGCGTAGTCCGCCATGGCCGATGACAACATGACACCAGGCAAATCGTTATTTCCAAAGACCATGGGACGCTCGTGGGCCCCGGTAGCCAGAATGACACGCGCAGTACGCACCCGCCACAAACGCTCCCTGAAACCCTTGCGCCGCGCAATGGATAAGTGATCTGTCAGAGATTCACGAATGGTGAGGAAGTTATGGTCGTGATATCCAAATGCAACGCCCCGCCGGATAATGCGCACTTCGGGCAAGCTGGCAAGTTCAGCTTCGGCCGAGCGTACCCACTCCACAGGGGCAACGCCATCAATGGTGCCAGCATTGCGATGCGCAGAACCGCCCAGGTTCGCCCCGAGCTCAGTCAAGATGACGCGCGCGCCACTCCGACCTGCAGCAAGCGCAGCAGCCAAACCAGCCACGCCACCACCGACGACTAAAACATCGCAATGGATATTTTGGTGGACATAACGGTCTGCATCATCCACGAGTGGCGCAGCGCCCAAGCCACCGGCCTTCCGAATCACACGCTCATACAGCATCCAGGCTTTGGCGGGCCACATGAAGGTTTTGTAATAAAAACCTGCTGGAAACAGGGGCGTAAACCAGCGGTTGATGCTGAAAAGGTGACGCCCCGCGCTAGGCCACGGATTGACGCTCTCGGCATTCAGCGCTTCATACAGTTCCACTTCCGGCATCTTTGCGTTCGGAATGGTACGCGCTCCGGTTTCAAACTGGACCAGCGCGGACGGCTCTTCAATACCACACGTGATGATGCCCCGAGGTCGATGGTATTTCCAGGATCGCGCGAACAGTGCTTCGCCTGAAGCCAGCAGAGCCGACGCTAGCGTATCCCCTTGAAAACCAGAGAAATCTTTGCCGTTGAATCGAAAATTGACCTTACGCGAGCGATTCAGGCGGGTCCCTAACCCGTCAATCCGCCGGGGGCTCATTCAGTGCCTCCAGTCGCCAGGGATGCATCGGGATTTTCATCCGGCTTGTAGACTCTGGAAATAACATAGCTAACGGTATGACGTTCGGCGTTGAACCACCGTCGACAACCCTGCGCATGTAGCCACTGCTCACGATGCAAGCCCTTGGGGTTCTTTCGCATGAACAGGTAGTCGCCCCATTGTTCATCCGTGAGGGAATCCGTGTCGAGTGGTCGCGCGATGTGCGCCTCGCCGCCACAACTGAATTCGCTTTCAGCGCGTGGGCCACACCAGGGGCAGGTAATGTTCAACATATCTCGGTATCAGTGGGCCACACCAGCGGCACCATGTTCGTCAATCAAATGGCCAGAGGTAAATCGGTTAATGGTGAAGGCCGCATTCAGTGGATGCGGTTCATCGTTGGCCATGGTATGAGCCATCACCCAGCCAGAGCCTGGCGTGGCCTTGAAGCCGCCCGTCCCCCAACCACAATTGAAATAGAGACCCTTTACATGGGTTTTGGAGATGATGGGGCACGCATCAGGTGCGACGTCGACGATGCCACCCCATTGCCGGTTCATTCGCACCCGCCGGAATAAGGGAAAAAGCTCGCAGATTGCCTGTAAGGTGTGCTCTATGACTGGAAAGCTTCCGCGCTGACCGTAGCCAACGTAGCTATCGATGCCAGCACCGATCACAAGATCACCCTTGTCTGATTGACTCACATAGGCGTGAATCGCATTGGACATGACCACCGTGTGCAGTATCGGCTTCAGCGGCTCCGAAACGAGCGCCTGCAATGGATGGCTTTCCAGCGGCAACCTAATGCCCGCCATGTCAGCCAGCACCGTACTGTGCCCGGCCGAAACGATACCTACCTTTTTACTTTTGATGGCGCCACGCGTCGTTTCAATGCCAACAACTTGACCACCTTCGCGCTGGATACCAATGACTTCACAGTTTTGCAAAATATCGACGCCCAGACGATCTGCAGCCCTGGCAAATCCCCAGGCAATGGCATCGTGCCTCGCAACGCCGGCGCGAGGCTGGAACGACGCGCCCATGACCGGGTAACGCAACGAAGACGACGTGTTCATGATGGGCACCATCTGCTTGATTTGCTCTGGACTGAGTACTACACCGTCCACGCCGTTGAGCCGATTGGCATTGACCCGGCGATGAATGTCCCTCATGTCCTGATGCGAATGACCCACATTCATGACACCACGCTGGCTGAACATGGTGTTGTAGTTCAGATCTTGCGACAGCCCCTCCCACAGCCGTAGCGCTTTCTCGTAGAGGTGAGTCGCGTCGTCCCACAAATAATTGGACCGCACAATGGTGGTGTTGCGCGCCGTATTGCCTCCCCCCAGCCAACCACGCTCAACGACTGCAATGTTGCGCATCCCATGCAGCTTCGCCAGGTAATACGCAGTGGCCAGGCCATGGCCACCACCGCCTACGATGATGGCGTCGTAGTTGCTCTTTGGTTCGGGGCTGCGCCACTGCTTTTGCCAATTCTCGTGGTAAGACATGGCATTTCTGGCTAGGGCAAAAATTGAAAAGTGACTCACCTCAGACCTCGTCCCTGTTCAGCACTCAATTACATTTACGGCCAAGCCACCACGGCTGGTCTCTTTGTATTTTGTCATCATGTCGCGCCCGGTATCACGCATTGTTTTGATCACCTGATCAAGGGACACAAAATGTTTGCCGTCACCCCGCAAGGCAATGCGCGCAGCATTCAGCGCCTTGACGGAACCCATTGCATTTCGCTCGATACAGGGAATCTGCACCCGCCCGCCAACCGGGTCGCAGGTCAACCCCAAGTTGTGTTCCATGCCAATCTCTGCAGCATTCTCGACCTGAGCCGGCGTGCCTCCCATCACCGCGGCCAACGCCCCGGCTGCCATGGAACAGGCCACACCTACCTCACCCTGACAACCGACTTCGGCGCCACTGATGGACGCGTTTTCCTTGTAAAGCAATCCGATGGCGCCGGCAGTCAACAGGAAATCGCGAATTCCCTGCTGAGAGGAACCGGAGCAAAACCGGTCGTAGTAGTGCATGACGGCCGGGATTATCCCAGCGGCCCCGTTGGTGGGCGCCGTGACAACGCGCCCCCCCGCCGCGTTTTCTTCGTTGACGGCCATGGCATAGACATTCACGAAGTCAAGAATGGACAACTGGTCTCTGAGCGACTGCTCCGGGCGACTGCTTAGCATCCGGTGGACCTCAGCAGCACGTCGCTTGACTCGCATGGCACCAGGCAGATACCCATCTGCTCGACATCCGCGCTCAACACAGGCTTTCATGGCATCCCATATTTGGTCCAAGCCGGTGTTCAACTCATCATCGGTGCGCCACGCATGTTCGTTTTTCCGCATGACTTGAGCGATGGACAGACCGGTTTCAGCACATATTGCCAATAATCGGTCACCACTGGAAAACGGATGCCGCAATACGGTAGGGTCCACCACGAAACGCGGCTCGGCAACAACCGCATCGGCATCCTCCTGCGAAACCACAAATCCGCCTCCAACCGAAAAATAACGCCGCTCCTCAAGTACAGCTCCGTCTGACGAGTATGCCGTGAACCTCACTCCGTTTGAATGGAACGGAAGCGTCTCACGCCGCAAAAACAAAAGGTCGGCACGCTCGTTGAAGTCTACGGTGTGCCAACCATCTATCTGCAGCCTTTTCTGCGTCCTGATCCTTTCAATCCTTGCCTCTATGGTGTCGGGATCAATCGCGTCCGGATATGACCCTTCAAGTCCCAGCATGACAGCAGTGTCAGTCCCGTGTCCCTTTCCAGTGGCTCCTAGCGATCCATATAACTTGACCTGAATGCGGTATGTACTTTGGATAATCTCAAGCTTCGCAAGGCGATGCGCAAACATCGCTGCAGCCTTCATAGGCCCAACGGTATGGGATGATGAGGGGCCGATACCGATCTTGAAGAGGTCAAAAACACTCAGTGCCATGGGGTACTTTCGGCGCAACGCGCCTTGACAGAATTGTGATTTCACATGCCACTTTCAATGTCCGGCATACGACGTTAGGGAGGACGAGCGCGACATTCATGTGGCGTGACAAGGCTAGGGGGCGTCGCTTGTAAGTCATTGCCATGGCATGGCCCTGTTGATACTGGCAGTCGGCACCAAATGATTGCGGACCTCATAGAAATAAATCTGGAGACCTACCATGGAAGAGATAGTGACATTGACCGAGACCCAGGCGCCGCGCGGCAGGCGGGCGGGTGGCGGGCGCGAAGCGAAACGAGCTGCCCGCTCTGCCCGCGCGGGTCAATCCGTGCCCTACATTACTCGTAAGATTCCGTATTTCGAGGTTCTGGATGAGGAAGGCTTGCAAATCATCGAGCGAAATGCCGACACGATTTTGGAAGAGACCGGAATCGACTTCCGAGATGATGCTGAAGCCCTGGCACTTTTCCGCAACGCTGGTTGCGACGTCAAAGGTGAGCGTGTTCATTTCCCGCGCGGCCTGGCGCGCCAGCTGGTACAGGCAAGTGCGCCACGCGAGTTCACCCAGTACGCCAGGAACCCCGCTCATAACGTTGTAATTGGGGGCAAGAACACGGTCTTCGCGCCTGCGTATGGCTCGCCTTTCGTGAGAGACCTGGACAACGGCAGACGTTACGCCACGATTGAAGACTTCCGGAATTTCGTCAAGTTGACCTACATGGCCAACTCACTTCATCATTCGGGTGGAACCATATGTGAGCCCGTTGACTTGCCGGTCAATAAGCGGCATTTCGATATGGTGTACTCCCACATGAAATATAGCGACAAGCCGTTCATGGGGTCAGTCACCCACCCAGATCGAGCGAGGGACACAGTGGAGATGGCCAAAATCCTGTTTGGTGATGATCATATGGATCCGCTCACGGGTCGCCCGCGCACGGTAGTGATTAACCTGATCAATGCCAATTCGCCCATGACCTTTGACGAAACCATGTTGGGCGCTGCAAAGGTGTATGCCCGTGCCAATCAGGCCACCATTATTACCCCATTTATTTTGGCGGGTGCGATGTCACCGGTCACTGTTGCGGGAACTGCAGCCCAGACGCTGGCCGAGGCATTGGCTGGTATGGCCTTTGTTCAATTGTGCAACCCGGGAGCGCCCGTGGTGTTGGGCAGTTTTGCCTCGAGTATTTCCATGCAATCCGGCGCGCCCACGTTTGGCACACCCGAGCCGGCTTTGGTGTTGTACGCCATGGCTGCATTGGCAAGGCGACTGGGCGTACCGTTTCGTTCCGGAGGAGGCCTGTGCGGCTCCAAAATCGCAGATGCTCAGGCAGCGTCTGAATCGGCAAACACGCTGTTGCCAACGTGTTTGGGTGGGGTCAATTTTGTGTTGCATACGGCGGGCTGGCTCGAAGGCGGTCTATCCATGGGATATGAAAAATTCGTGATGGACGTTGACCAAGCGGGGATGATGCACACGCTTTTGGCCGGCATCGACCTCAGCGAAAACGGACAGGCTATGGATGCAATTCGGGAGGTTGGGCCAGGCAAACACTTCCTCGGCTGCGGGCACACGCAAGCAAATTTTGAAACAGCTTTTTACCGGTCCCCCATTACCGACAACAACAGCTTTGAACAATGGGAAGCTGAGGGCTCGCGAGACTTGGCCCAAAGGGCCAATGCAAGCTGGAAACGACAACTCGCCGAGTACGAGTTGCCTCCGATGGATGCTGCGGTTGACGAGGCGATTCTTGACTATGTAAATCGTCGAAAAGCTTCGTTCCCAGATTCAAACATCTAGCGCAACTTATGAAGTTGCCGCCGCTGCGCGTTTTGCCAAGACGCCGTCCAGCCAGTCACTTCGCATCACGGGCACGGCGGTGACCAATTTCTCCGTGTAAGGATGATAAGGGCCTTCAAAAATCCGATTCGTTTCTTCGAAGGCCACAAATGAACCTTTGAGCATCACTGCCGTGCGATGTGCTATGCGGTGCACCACATCAAGGTCATGCGTGATCAACATGTAGGAC
>JAHEBY010000324.1 GCA_024642025.1 Comamonadaceae bacterium
ATAGGCCCGCGATCAAGCGGTTGCGCCTTGGAAAGTTGGCGGCCAGGGGTGGCGTCCCAAGCGGGTATTCGCTGACGATCAGTCCATTTTCGGCAATGCGATGGGCCAGGTCGCGGTGGGCTTTGGGGTACACGCGGTCGAGGCCCGTGCCGACCACCGCGATCGTAGCCAGCCGCTGACCAGCTTGCGCGTTTTGCCTGGGACCCGCAACCTCTGCGCCGGATTTTTCAAGGGCATCGAGTGCGCCTTCATGGGCGGCGCCATCCACCCCCAGCGCCAGGCCCGAGATGATGGTGAGCCCCGCTTCGCTTAAGGCTCGTGCAAATTGCCGGGCATTGCCGGCGCCCTGAGGCGTCGGATTGCGACTGCCAACGATGGCTATGCTACGACCGGCGCAATCGCGTAGCCCGTCCAGGCAGGCATTTGCTTCAATTTTAATAGCTGTTGACGTTTGTGGTACGGGGGCTAATGCCATATTTGGTTCAAAAACAGGCGTGCCCAGCACGTATAGCATCAACGGCGGATCTTCGATGGTGAGCAGTCCCTGCGGATAGGCCGCGTCGCCCAGCGCGATGACGTGATGGCGCTGGGGGTCCGCAGCCAGCCAACTCCAGGTGATGTCCAGCAGGTCAGGGAGTTCGGTCGGCTCAATCAACAGGCTTTCGGCCTGTTTGCGGCTCACTACTTGCGCCAGCGCAGCCAATGGCTGGGTGAACACGGCCGCTGGCAAGCCAAATGCCGCCAGCAGCTTGCGCGCTGCTTCGTTGCCAACGCCAGGCGTGAGTGTGAGCCGCAGCCACGCGGCCAGCTCATCACGCTCCATGGATTGGTTCACACGCATAGCTCGCCCGGGGCGGACGCCCAGACAGCGGGCTTATTTATTTGGGGCTGGTCAGCCGGTCGCCCACGCTCACACCCTCGTTCACTTCAAGAACCAGGGCGTAAGAGACGCGTTCAAAGGTGCGGAACACCATCAGCAAGCCGTTGCGCTCTTCCGGCAGCTTGATTTGGGGCTTGGTCGGGTCGGTCTTGTCGACAATGCGGCGGCCCGCTTTCTGAATCGCCATGACGTAGCCGTTTTGCATACCGTCACGGGTGCCACGGTTGATGGCGACCACCTGATTTTGTGCGGCGTTGACCACGGCACTACCATAGACCGACACAATGCGGCCGTCAACTTGCCCCTCTGGCGCACGCGGTGCGTAGTTGGGGAACTGCCGCTCGGGCTCGGGCACCAGCCGGTCACCCACGCGCATTTCTTCTTTGGCGGCCACAATGTCAATGGTGGCCGGCACGATGTCGGTCACGGTCACGCCATCCTTGCCCACGTTGTTCTGCGTGGTCTCGCTGCGAACCAGCGTGGCGCTGCCGACGTATTGCGCCTCATAGCCCAAAATTTCGCCAGTACCCGGGTCCTTGAGCGGTACGGCCTCGCGGAACACCCGATACTGTTTGGCCAGGCGCTGGTCATCCAGCAAGGGCGCGTCTTTGGGGCCACGCGCATAGGCGCGGTCGCCGCGCGTCAACAGCACGCGAGCTTCTTCCGCGCCGGCCACAATGCGCGGCGCCAGCGTCAGGCCGGCTTCGTCCAGCACCAGCGGTTCTGCCAAAAATGGTCCTATTGCGTTGAAATTGACCGTGGGAACGGCCGTCTCGCCCAGGCTTTCCGACCGCACGCGCGGCGAAACCTTGACCGTATCAAGCCCGCCACTACCAGCCGGGCCCGCGCGCAAGCGGGCGCGACCGTTCAGTTTCTCCAGAAACAGCCGCTGCCCGGGGTAAATCAGGTGCGGGTTCTTGATTTCAGCCAGGTTCATGCCCCACAGCTCGGGCCAGCGCCATGGGCTTTTGAGGAAAATTTTGGAGATGGCCCACAGCGTGTCGCCCCGCTTGACGGTGTATTCGTCTGGCGCGTTGGGTGCCAGCTCGCTCAAGGGCACGCCGGCCTCGGCAACCTGATTGGCTGTGGCGCGTTGTCCTTGGGTGATGGGATAATTGACCGCTTGCGCAGGCAGTGACAACGCCACGCCTGTGGCCAGCATCAGCACAGCGCTTGCAACCCGGGAAGTCGTCATCATCTTGTGTTTGTTCATATCTTGTGCGTGAAAAGTGCTGTTGAGGGCGTTTGAGGACACTTCAGGTTGACGCGTTATCCAGCCTGGGTACAGGCTCGAATCGTGATAAATCACGCACGATTTTGCGCTCAAGTCCTTGATTGGGCAACGTTTTTGGGTTGCAGGCGGTATCCGATGGCCCAAAAGTAGCGAAAATAACGACATCTTTGAGACGATTTCATGGCTTTACTTCCAATTCTTTGCTACCCCGACCCCAAACTACACAAGGTTGCCAAACCGGTCGCCGAGGTCACTGATCGCATCAAGACGCTCGCCGCAGACATGATTGAAACCATGTACGAGGCCAAAGGCATTGGCCTCGCAGCCACGCAAGTGGACGTGCACGAGCGGCTGATCGTCATTGATGTTTCCGAGGAACGCGATCAGGCTATCGTGCTGGTCAACCCCGAACTGGTCTGGACCAGCGCAGAGAAGCGCATCAATGAAGAGGGCTGCCTCTCGGTGCCCGGTATTTACGATGGCGTGGAGCGGTTTGACGCGGTGCACGTGCAGGCGCTGGACGAGCACGGGAAATCCCGGAAAATCGAGGCCGACGGGATGCTGGCGGTTTGCATCCAGCATGAAATGGACCATTTGCTGGGCAAGGTGTTTGTGGAGTATCTGTCGCCCCTCAAGCGCAATCGCATCAAGACCAAAATGCTCAAGGCGCAGCGCGAGGAGCGCGCTTGAGGCTTGTTTTTGCGGGCACGCCGGAGTTTGCCCGCATAGCGTTGGCGCGGCTGCGGGCTGCTGGGCATGAGGTTGTGTTAGTGCTCACTCAGCCAGACAGACCTGCCGGTCGAGGCATGAAGCTACAGGCTTCAGCGGTGAAGCAGTTCGCTCAAGCTCACCGAATGCCAGTAGCCCAGCCCCGAAGTTTGCGGTTGGAGGGCAAATTCCCTGAGGACGCCACCGCCGCGCGCGCCGCCATTGCAGCGGCCAACGCAGAGGCCATGGTGGTCGCGGCCTATGGTCTTATCCTGCCGAAATGGGTGCTGGACGATATGAGGGGCACGAGCCCGGCAAAGTTTGGCTGCCTCAATATCCACGCGTCGCTCTTGCCGCGCTGGCGTGGTGCCGCCCCAATCCACCGCGCCATTGAAGCGGGAGATGCAGAAACCGGCGTCACCATCATGCAGATGGATGCCGGTCTGGACACGGGCGATATGCTCTTGGCGCAAAGCCTGCCCATCGTGCAAACCGGCCCCGGCGCCGACACCACCGGCTCGCTGCACGACAAGCTGGCCGCGCTGGGTGGCGAGCTGATCGTGCAGGTGCTCGAGCAGGCCACCAGGGGCGCCTTGAAGCCTGTGCCGCAGCCGGGTGAGGGCGTTACCTATGCCGCCAAAATCGACAAGGCCGAGAGCGCGGTGAACTGGCAGGACAGCGCTGAAGTGATTGAGCGGCGTATCCGCGCATTCAACCCTGCGCCGGGCGCCTGGAGCGAACTCGGCGGCGGCGTCGTCAAACTGTGGCATTCCGAAGTGCGTCGCTCCGAAATAGATAGCTATTCAGGGTTATCTGACGGGGGCTATGGTGCTATTTTGTCTATAAATCAAGCCGGTATC
>JAHEBY010000325.1 GCA_024642025.1 Comamonadaceae bacterium
CTCAAGACCTGGCAATGATCCAGAGCATGGGTGTAAAGATTGTGCTGGTGCACGGCTTTCGTCCGCAGGTCAACGACCAACTCAAAGCCAAGGGCCATACGCCAAAGTTCTCGCACGGCATCCGCATTACCGACGAAGTGGCTCTGGACTGCGCCCAGGAGGCAGCGGGCCAACTGCGCTATGAGATCGAGGCCGCGTTCAGCCAGGGCTTGCCCAACACGCCCATGGCCGACTCCACGGTGCGGGTGATATCCGGCAACTTCATTACTGCCAGGCCCGTTGGCATTGTGGACGGCATTGACTTCAAACATTCGGGCGTGGTGCGCAAGGTAGATGTGGCCGGTATCACCCGCACGCTGGATCTGGGCGCGCTGGTGCTGCTGTCGCCATTTGGCTTTTCGCCAACCGGCGAAGCCTTCAACCTCACGATGGAAGAAGTGGCCACGTCGATTGCGATGGCGCTGCAGGCCGACAAGCTGATCTTTCTGACCGAAATCCCCGGCATCGCCGTTGATGCCACCAAGCCCATCAGCGAAGACAACCCGATCGACACCGAACTGCCACTGGCCGCTGCCGAGAGCCTGTTGGCCAGTCTGCCACCCGCGCAGGTGCCGACTGACACCGGTTTTTACCTGCAGCATTGCGTGAAGGCCTGCAAGGCGGGCGTTGAACGCAGCCACATCATTCCGTTCAATGTAGATGGCGCCCTGCTGCTCGAGATTTATGTGCACGATGGCATTGGGACCATGGTGGTGGACGAGAAGCTCGAATCCCTGCGCGAGGCCAACGTGGATGATGTCGGCGGCATTCTGCAGCTGATTGAGCCATTCGAGAAAGACGGCACCATGGTCAAGCGCAGCCGCACCGAGATTGAGCGCGACCTCACCAACTACACCGTGCTGGAGCACGACGGCGTCATATTTGCCTGCGCCGCCCTGTACGCCTACCCCGAGTTCAAAACTGGTGAGATGGCGGCGCTGACCGTTTCGCCAGATGCACAGGGCCAGGGCGATGGCGAACGGGTGTTAAAGCGCATCGAGCAGCGTGCGAAGGCCATGGGGCTGGACAGCATTTTTGTGCTGACCACGCGCACCATGCACTGGTTTTTGAAACGCGGCTTTGTGCAAACCGACCCCGAAAGCCTGCCGGAAGGCCGCAGACGCCTGTACAACTGGGGTCGAAAGAGTCAGGTGCTGATCAAAAAGCTGACTTGACACGTGCGTTGGCGGCGGTTTCAGGACCGGCGACGCCCAACGCGCAACACCAGCACCATGCCCACCAGCGCCATGGCGCAGAACCACAGGAACGACCAGTTGGCGATGGAGCCGCCAAGGAAGGTCCAGTCCACCTTGGTGCAGTCGCCGCCGCCCCTGAAGATCATCGGCAGCGCGCGTTTGAGCGGGAAGGTTTCGATCATGCCGTACAGGTCGCGCCCGCAGGATGCCACCTCGGGTGGATACCACTGAAGCCAGCTTTGGCGGGCCGCCACAAAAGCGCCGGCAACGGCCAGCACTGAAAGCAGTAAAGAGCCAACAATCTGCAAGCTTTTTTGGCCACTAGCCCCCGTCAATAGTGCACACATAGCTATCAATATAAGAGCATACCGCTGCACGATGCACATTGGGCAAGGCTCCAGGCCCACCACATGTTGCAAGTACATGCCAAAGCCAAGTAGCGCCACACAAGCCAGACCCACGATTACCAGCACACGGCGCGGGGTTTGGTCAAACCATTTCAATATCGCATTCAAAAGCAGATTCCTTGTTCATATCGCGGGCCAGACGCTCCATTCGCGCTCCATTCGCGCTCCATTCGCGCTCCATTCGCGTTCCATTCGCGTTCCATTGGCGTTCCATTGGCGCTCCATTGGCGCTCCATTAGCGCTCCATTAGCGCGCCCACCAGTTGGTGTGCATTGTGCCCGTGAAGTTCCCCGCGTTCACGCCTGCCACGGTGTGCCAGCCTGGCCACCATTGGCCCCGCAAACCAGGCGGGTGGGCCAAACCGAATAAGATCACGCGTTGGGTGAATTTCTGCACCCCATCAGACTTCAAGGGTTATTTATTCATGGCACGCACTGTCAATTGCATCAAACTCGGCAAGGAAGCCGAGGGACTCGATTTCCCACCCTACCCCGGCGAGCTGGGCAAACGGCTTTGGGAAAACGTCAGCAAAGAGGCCTGGGCCGCCTGGCTCAAGCACCAGACCATGCTGGTCAATGAAAACCGGCTGAACCTGGCCGATGCCCGCGCCCGCCAGTACCTGGCGCGCCAGATGGAAAACCATTTCTTTGGCGACGGTGCTGATCAGGCGCAGGGCTACGTGCCCCCTGCCGCCTGACGCTCACATACATCCAGCGCAGGTTGGCCGCGCTCTCTTGGCCTCACCTTCTTCGCCTTCACCGGTTTCGCGCTTACCTTCTTCGCCCTTAGACGGGCAGCTGAAATCGACCTGGCGCGTATTGCAACTTGACTGGGACGGCGGGCGCCCATTTCTGGGCGCCTGGCAAACATGGCAAGACCGGCAAGTTGCCGTCGGTGGCGATCCTCTTCTTCTGCACGTCGTGGTGCTGTGTGATCAGGCGCCCGCTTGGGCCGATTTCCAGAGCAACCTGCGCCAATTCCCAGCGCTGGCCGGGCATGAGATCACACTGAAACGTCAGTGGTTCGGCCTGCTGCCGGGTTTTCACCGGCTAACAGTGAATGATGGGCGGGTCATGCTCACGCTGTGCATTGGCGAGCGCAATGCCATGCTGCGAGAACAGCAGTTTTTTGCAGACCACGTGTCCATCGGCGCCGCCACCAGCGCTGCACTGAGGCGCGAGACACGCGACCAGCTCGGGTGGTCCCTGAAAGCGCTGGTTCGATGCTGCCAGTCTGCAACCACGCTGCAGATCGACACAGGCGACGCGTCGACGGGGCTACGCCGCGCTCTTGAGCACCTTGGGTTTGAGTTCAAAGGTCAAACGGAAGACCTTGCCAACGGGCTCGCGCAGGCAAGGTTCAATCCGAAGTGGAAGGCCAGTCGAAACCTCTCCAAGCATTCCGCTACCCACAGATCAGGAAATCAGGAGGCCATTGCAGACAGACATTGCGTTGTCGTGGGTGCAGGCCTGGCGGGCGCGAGTGTCGCCGCCTCGCTGGCCCGGCGTGGCTGGCGCGTGCGGGTGCTGGACGCAGCTAGCGCCCCCGCGGCGGGCGCTTCGGGCTTGCCCGCTGGCCTTGCTGTGCCCCACAACTCGCCAGACGACAGCCCGCGCTCCCGCCTGTCCCGTGCAGGCTTGCGTCTGACGTTGGAACAGGCCAGCTTGCTGCTCGAGCTCGGGCTGGATTTTGATGCCAGCGGCTCGCTGGAGCGCCGGCTCACCAACCCATCGGGCTTGCCTGCCGACTGGCCTGAAGCGGGCAGGGAATGGTCGCACGGCAAGTCCGACCCCTTGGACCCTGCTGCAGTCGCGTTGTGGCACCCAAAGGGCGCCTGGATCAAACCGGCGCAACTCGTTAATGCGTGGCTCGGGCAACCTGGGGTCGAATGGGTGCCGAACGCGAAGGTCCAGCGGATGTCCCGCGCAGAGAACGGACATTGGACGCTAACCAACGATGCAGGCGAAACGCTGGCGAGCGCGCCGCTGGTGGTCGTGGCCGCTGCCGGGCAGTCAGTTGGCTTG
>JAHEBY010000023.1 GCA_024642025.1 Comamonadaceae bacterium
CGGATTTGGAAGTCCGCATCTGTGCCGTTGGCCGTGGCCGTGGCTGCGGCCGGCCGCTTGAGCAGCTCGTGCGCCTTCACATCAAATTGCTGCAAATCGCTCATGGGCAGGTAAATGCGACCTCGCAACGCATCTTCTCCCACGTCGCGGATGATGTTGGTCAACTGCAGCGCCTGGCCGAGCTTGTGCGCGTAATCCGTGGTCTGGGCGTGAGTCTGGCCAAATATCTGCGCGGCAACTTCGCCCACCACACCTGCCACCAGGTGGCAGTAGCGCTGCAGCGCGGGGTAGTCAAGGTAGCGGGTCTGCTTGAGGTCCATCTCACACCCCTCAATCACGGCCTGCAGATGACGCTGCTCGATGTGATGGTTTTGAGCCAGTGGCATCAGCGCTTTCATCACCGGGTGACTGGGCTGGCCGGCGAACGACTGCGCAACTTCTGTCTGCCACCACGCGAGCTTGGTGGCGGCGACGCCGGGGTCTACCATGTCGTCCACCACATCGTCCACTTCGCGGCAAAAGGCATAAAAAGCCGTGATGGCAGCGCGCCGCTCCCGGGGCAGAAACAGGAAGGCGTAGTAAAAGCTGCTGCCGGACGCGGCGGCTTTTTGCTGGACATAGTCTTGCGGTGACATGCGGGGCTGCGGTTGAATGTGGAATTAGGTGTGATGGGCGGCGCTCAGCCGGCGGGTCTGGGGGGCATGGTGAACGCTCGCCAGAGCAACACCGGCATATCCATCGTACCGAGCTTCGGACGGGCTCGCCATGTGGCATATTCCAGCGCTTCAACTTTGTCCAGAATGCGCAAGCCGCCTTGCACCACGAGGCGCAGCTCCCAACCGGCCCGCCCTGGTATTTTTAGCGCCAAGCTCGAGCCTTTTAGCATCTCAGCCCTCGCCGAATCTACGTAAAAAGCTACCATTTTAGTAGCGCTTCCCGATGCGGAGTCGCGTGGGCCAGATGCCTGCAGGTCGGCATCGGACACCTCAAACCGCCGCATCGTGGCCTGGCTGGGGTACCAGCGTTGGCGCGGCACGTCGACGCTCAGGTCCTGCCAGAAGTTGATGAGCTGCAAGGCGGTGCAAATCTGGTCGCTTTGCGCGAGCGAGGTCGCGTCGTTGATGCCATACAGGTGCAGCAGCAGGCGGCCAATCGGGTTGGCAGAGCGGCGGCAATAGTCGTGCAGCTCGGCGTCGTCTGCGTAGCGCTTGCCGCTTGCGGTGAAGCGCACGTCCTGCTCAAAGGCGTCCAGAAGGTCGGTCAACAGATTGAGGGGCAGTGCAAAATCGCCAAGCGCGCGGGCCAAGGGCGCAAAAACAGGCGCCCAGCGTGGCGACGGTGCGTGGTCTGCTGCGACTGCCATCAGGTCGGCGCGATACGCCTGCAAGCCGGCCAGACGCTGTTCGGCCGTAGCATCGCCTTCGTCAGCCAGATCGTCAGCGGTGCGGGCAAACCAGTAAATGGCGGCAATCGGCCTCCGCAACCGGGGCGGACACAACCACGAGGCAACCGGGAAATTCTCGTAATGCTTGGCGGGGGTGATGACGGCGGCGTGGTTTGACATGGGGCTTGGCCAATGGATTTTAGGGGTCGACGGGTGGACGCTCTTCTGCCAACGCATCCACGCAGACCTTGGCACGGCGCATGAGAGACTCCCACTGGGCAACGCGAATTGGAGTGCTTGACACTACTTGGTAGTTACCCTATATTACTAACCCTGAGGTCAGTAGCCGCATTTTTGAACACGGATTTCAAGCATTCATGAAAACAATTTTCCCCCAACGCACCTCACGCGTTTTAGCTCTCGGTGCCAGTCTTTCTCTGGCGTTGGCTGCCTGTTCCAAGCCACCGGTTCAGGAAGAGCCGATTCGGGCGGTCAAAGTCTTGACGGTGGCCGCCAGCGATATCGGGGCTGCCAGTGAATTTGCCGGCGAAATCCGGGCGCAGGTGGAATCGCGCCTGGGGTTCCGGGTGGGCGGCAAGCTGGTCAAGCGCCAGGTCGATCTGGGACAGCGCGTGAAGGCGGGGCAAATTCTCGCCCAGCTGGACCCGCAGGATTTCAAACTGGCGGCCGACGCCTCCCGCGCGCAAGTGGCTGCGGCGACCACCAACCGCGATCTGGCGGCTGCAGATTTCAAGCGCTTCAAAGATTTGAAGGATCAGAATTTCATCAGCGGCGCCGAACTTGAGCGTCGCGAGGCCACCCTGAAGGCCGCACAGGCCCAAGTCGACCAGGCCCGCGCGCAGCTCTCTGCGCAAGGCAATCAGGCCAGTTACGCAAGCCTGGTGGCCAGCGCCAGTGGCGTGGTGACGGCCGTAGAGGCCGAACCCGGGCAAGTGGTGTCGGCGGGTACAACCGTTGTGCGCATTGCGGCGGACGGGCCGAGAGACGCGGTGTTCTCTGTGCCTGAAGACAAAGTTCAGGCCTTGAAGGCCGGCTCTCCCGTGGCAGTTCGTGCCTGGTCGCGCGATACCCAGTGGCCGGGTGTCATACGCGAAATCGCTGCCAGCGCCGACGCGGCAACCCGTACCTTTCAGGTGAAGGCGGCGCTCACGGGCAACGACGTGCCGCCGCTGGGCTCTACGGTATATGCCTTCCCACAGGCACTAAGCCACGCGGGGGCGCAGGTGATCAAAGTGCCGACCAGCGCGTTGCGCCAGGATGGACAGGCCACCGCGGTGTGGGTACTTGATACGGCAACGATGACGGTGAAATCGCAAACTGTTGCGGTTGCCACGGCGGATGGCAACGATGCCGTAATCGCGTCTGGCCTGGCGCCGGGCATGCAAGTTGTGGCGGCAGGCGTGCACGTGTTGTCGCCTGGTCAAAAGGTTACCCTTTATGCGGAAAAAGTGGCTTCAGCCCCTGTCGGAACTGGACAAGTAGCTACGACTAATGTAGCAATTCAATCATCTGGCGCGGTTCAGCCGGGAGCGTTGCCTGCATCGTCGCCAGCTTCTTCCCAGTGAGCCCGGCATGATGCAGACTCCGCTGGACAAACCCAAAGACAGTTTCAACCTTTCCAAATGGGCGCTGGATCATCCGGCGCTCACCCGCTACCTGATGGTGGTGCTCATGCTGCTGGGCTTTGCGGCCTACTTTCAGCTTGGGCAGGACGAAGACCCGCCCTTCACCTTTCGGGCCATGGTGGTTCGCTCATTCTGGCCCGGCGCGACCGCGCAGCAGGTGGCCGAGCAGGTAACCGACAAGATCGAGCGCGCGCTGCAGGAGGTGCCTTACGCGGACAAGATTCGCAGCTATTCCAAACCGGGCGAATCTCAAATCATTCTGGAGCTCAAGGACAATTCCCGGACCAGCGAGGTGGCCAACGTTTGGTACACGGTGCGCAAGAAGGTGGGCGACATGCGCTCCACGCTCCCTGCTGGAGTGCAGGGCCCATTTTTCAACGATGATTTTGGCGATGTGTACGGCATCATCTACGCACTGGAGTCGGACGGGTTTAACTATGCCGAGCTGAAAACCTTTGCCGACGACGTGCGCCAGCAGTTGCTGCGGGTGCCAGATGTGGCCAAGGTGGAGCTTTTTGGTGACCAGGCTGAAAAAGTTTTCATCGAAATTTCCCAGAAACGGCTGGCCCAGCTGGGGCTGGACCTCAATGCGGTGCTGGCGCAGCTCGGCCAGCAAAACGCCGTGGAGCCTGCCGGTACCTTGCGGACACCGAACGATGTCTTTCAGGTGCGCGTGGCGGGGCAGTTCGAGGTTTTGGAGCAAGTTGGAAACATGCCCATTCGCGGCAGTTCCGGCAACCAGATCAAGCTGGGCGATATCGCCTCGATCACGCGCGGATACGCGGATCCTCCGGTCGTCAAGGTGCATCACCAGGGCAAGGAGGTGGTGGCCGTGGGCGTATCCATGGCCAAGGGCGGCGACATCATCGCACTGGGCAAGGCGCTTGCCGTGGTATCGCGCCAGATTGCGCAGAGGTTACCGGCTGGCGTCAAACTGATTCAGATTCAGGACCAGCCTCACAACGTGGCAACCTCAGTGAACGAGTTTGTCAAGGTGCTGATTGAGGCCGTTGTGATTGTGCTGGCGGTGAGTTTTATCGCGCTCGGCTTTCACCGCCGACCCGGTAACCACCCCTTATGGAAGCGCTGGTACATCGACATGCGGCCCGGGTTGGTGGTGGGTATCACCATTCCGATGGTGCTTGCCGTGACGTTTCTGGCGATGAATTTCTGGGGTATCGGCTTGCACAAGATATCGCTGGGCTCGCTGATCATCGCGCTGGGCCTGCTGGTGGACGATGCCATCATCGCCGTCGAGATGATGGTTCGCAAAATGGAAGAGGGCTACGACAAGGTGCGGGCTGCAACCTTTGCCTATGAAATCACTGCCATGCCCATGCTGACCGGCACGCTGATCACGGCCGCCGGATTTTTGCCAATCGGGATCGCGAAGTCGGTCACGGGCGAATACACCTTTGCAATTTTTGCTGTTACGGTGATTGCGCTCGTGTTGAGCTGGCTGGTGTCGGTGTATTTCGTGCCCTACCTTGGCACGATCATTCTCAAGGCGAAGCCCCATGCCCAGCCCGCGCCTGGTGATGCATCTGCAAACGCCGGCCCACATGAATTGTTTGACACGCCGTTTTACAACGCCTTTCGCAAGAGCGTGAACTGGTGCGTCAAGCACCGATGGGTCACCATCGGCCTGACGCTGCTGATTTTTGCACTGGGTATCGTTGGCATGGGCAAGGTTCAGCAACAGTTCTTTCCGGATTCCAGCCGGCCTGAGATCACGGTGGATATCTGGTTCCCGGAGGGTACATCGTTTGCCGCCAACGAAGCCACGGCAAAGCGGGTCGAGCAGCGGCTGATGCGCGAAGAGGGTGTGACGTCTGTCAGCACGTGGGTGGGTTCGGGGGTTCCCCGGTTCTATTTGCCGATGGATCAGGTGTTTCCGCAAACCAATGTATCCCAGATGATCGTGCTGCCCAAGGACTTGAAAACCCGCGAATCCCTGCGTGTGAAACTGCCTGCCTTGCTGGCGAGCGAGTTCCCGGAGGTGCGTGGGCGCGTCAAGTTGTTGCCCAACGGCCCGCCCGTGCCATATCCGGTGCAATTCCAGGTGGTGGGACCAGACCCTCAGGTGCTGCGTGAGCGGGCCAACGAGGTGACGGCCGTGATGCGCCAAAACACGAATACCCGGGGCGTGAACGACAACTGGAACGAATCCGTCAAGGTGCTGCGGCTGGATGTCGACCAGTCGAAGGCGCGGGCACTGGGCGTAACAAGCCAATCGATAGCACAGGCTTCCAAGACCATTGTCACCGGCACCACGGTAGGCCAGTTCCGTGAGGGCGACAAGTTGATTGACCTGGTGCTCAGGCAGCCACTCGATGAGCGCGACGCGATTTCGGACCTTGCCAACGCGTATCTGCCCACCGCCTCCGGCAAGAACATTCCACTCACGCAAATTGCGAAACCAACTTTCGGCTGGGAACCAGGCGTGTTGTGGCGCGACAATCGCGACTATGCCATCACTGTGCAAAGTGACATTCGCGAAGGTTTGCAGGGCGCAACCGTAACCTACGAGCTGATGCCCGCATTGCAGGAACTTGAGGCAGCGTGGGCAAAGCGCGGGCTTTCAGGCTATCGCATCAAAGTGGCTGGCGCAGTTGAGGCCAGCAGCAAGGGTTCTGCGTCCATCGTGGTGGGCGTGCCGATCATGCTATTTATCACTTTCACTTTGTTGATGCTGCAACTACAGAGCTTCAGCCGCTCAATGCTGGTGTTTCTGACTGGCCCGCTTGGCATTGCCGGGGTTGCGGGAGCGCTGTTGTTGCTGGGTCGCCCCTTCGGTTTTGTTGCTCTGCTTGGCGTCATAGCCCTCATGGGCATGATTCAGCGCAATTCGGTGATTCTGATAGACCAAATTGAGCAGGACAGGGCGAAGGGTGTGCCCGCTTGGGACGCCATCGTGGAGTCGGCTGTGCGCAGACTGCGCCCCATTGTTCTGACCGCGGCTGCGGCGGTACTGGCGATGATTCCGCTGTCCCGCTCGGTTTTTTGGGGCCCCATGGCGGTGGCTATCATGGGCGGCCTTGTCGTTGCAACTGTGCTCACCCTGCTGGCGTTGCCTGCCATGTATGCAGCGTGGTTCCGGGTTCGCCGCGAGGACCCAGCCCCTCCCTCGGTCCGGGTGGCCGCGCAGGGGGCTACTGCAGGTTAAAATGTCAAGTTGACCGATTTCCCAGGGGAGGTCCAGCGGGCCTCCCCTTTTTATTTCAGGGCGCGGGTGGCGAAATTGGTAGACGCACCAGGTTTAGGTCCTGACGGTGGCAACACTGTGGGGGTTCGAGTCCCCCCCCGCGCACCACTTTGATGACAGGTATTTAGGAGAAACACGATGGCCGTAACAGTTGAGACCCTTGAGAAGCTTGAGCGAAAAATGACACTGACGCTGCCCGTGGGTGCGGTGCAGTCTGAGGTTGAGAGCCGCTTGAAGAAGCTGGCACGCACCGTGAAGATGGATGGTTTCCGTCCGGGCAAGGTTCCAATGAACGTGGTCGCTCAGCGCTATGGCTATTCCGTTCACTACGAAGTGATGAACGACAAAGTTGGCGAGGCCTTTGCGTCTGCGGCCAACGAAGCCAAGTTGCGGGTAGCAGGGCAGCCCAAAATCACCGAAAAAGAGAGTGCGCCAGAAGGTGAAATGGCTTTTGATGCGGTTTTTGAGGTGTTTCCCGAAGTGAAAATTGGAGACCTCTCAACCGCGGAAGTCGAAAAAGTCGACACCGAAGTAACCGATGCCGCCATCGACAAGACGCTGGATATTCTTCGCAAGCAGCGACGCACATTTGGCCTTCGCGCCCACGATGCACCAGCGCAGGATGGCGATCGTGCCACAGTTGACTTTGAAGGCAAGATTGATGGTGAACCGTTTTCCGGTGGCAAAGCGGCCGATTACCAGTTCATTCTGGGCGACGGTCAGATGCTCAAGGAATTTGAGGAGGCCACCCGCGGCATGAAAACAGGTGAAAGCAAGACTTTCCAGCTGGCTTTCCCGGCTGATTACCACGGCAAGGACGTTGCTGGCAAAACGGCTGACTTCATGGTTACCGTGAAGAAAATTGAGGCAGCGAAGCTGCCCGAAGTCAATGAAGCGCTGGCCAAGTCATTGGGGATTGCAGACGCAACTGTGGAAGGCCTTCGCTCGGACATCCGCAAGAACCTGGAGCGCGAAGTAAAGTTCCGGGTGCTGGCGCGCAACAAGCAGGCTGTCATGGATGCGCTGGTCTCCAAGGCTGAACTTGATTTGCCCAAGGCCAGCGTCCAGGCAGAGGTGGGGCGCTTGATTGAAGGCGCCCGCGCGGACTTGAAGCAGCGCGGTATCAAGGATGCCGAAAATGCCCCAATTCCTGAGGATTTGTTCACGGCCCAGGCAGAGCGTCGTGTGCGGCTGGGCTTGGTCGTGGCTGAGCTGGTGCGTGCGCAGCAGTTGCAGGCCAAACCAGAGCAAATCAAGGCGCATATTGAAGAGCTGTCTTCCAGCTACGAGAAGCCAGCTGAGGTGGTGCGCTGGTACTACGGTGACCAGCAACGCATGGCAGAGGTGGAAGGTGTCGTCATCGAGAACAATGTGACCAGTTTCGTCATGGGTAAAGCCAAAGTGAATGCCAAGACCATTTCCTTTGACGATCTAATGGGCCAGAGCTGAGCGCAATTGCCTGCTGATGTTGCCTGATGGGGTCTGAGCCGGGCTTGCAGTTTCGGCGGCAGACCCCATTTTCATTGGCAGGCGTATTTTTCTGTACAGTACAGATATCTTTGGAGACATCATGAGTTTTACGAATAGCGCAATGGAAACACAGGGCTTGGGCATGATCCCGATGGTGATTGAGCAGTCGGGTCGCGGTGAGCGGTCTTATGACATTTATTCGCGATTGCTGAAAGAGCGTGTGATCTTTTTGGTTGGCCCTGTCAATGATCATTCGGCCAATCTGGTTGTGGCGCAACTGTTGTTCCTGGAGAGTGAAAATCCGGACAAGGACATCTCTTTCTACATCAACTCCCCGGGCGGCTCCGTTTCGGCAGGTATGGCGATTTTTGACACCATGAATTTCGTAAAGCCTGACGTGTCCACGTTGTGCACCGGGTTTGCAGCCAGTATGGGAGCGTTTTTGCTCGCCGCTGGCGCGAAAGGCAAGCGGTTCTCGCTGCCAAATTCGAAAATCATGATTCACCAGCCGTCTGGCGGTAGCCAGGGCCAGGCCACCGAGATTGAAATTCAGGCGCGTGAAATCCTGAAAACTCGTGAACAATTGAACAAAATTCTCGCTGAGCGTACGGGCCAGCCACTTGAGCGCATTGCCCGCGACACCGAGCGTGATTACTATATGACTGCGGATGAGACAAAAGAGTACGGGCTCATTGATCAGGTGATATCCAAGCGGCCCTGATATTGCTGACCTTTTTTTCAGTAATATCGGTAACCTCATCGAAAAGGCGTTGCATTCATGCCAGAAAAAAAAGGCCCTTCCGGCGAAAAGACACTGTATTGCTCGTTTTGCGGCAAGAGTCAGCATGAAGTCAAAAAACTGATTGCAGGCCCCTCAGTGTTCGTGTGCGATGAATGCATCGAACTTTGCAATGAGATCATTCGCGATGAGTTGCCTACCGGCAAAGAACCTCGTGACGCGCGGGGTGAGCTGCCTACACCGTCCGAGATCAAGGCCAAGCTGGACAATTACGTCATCGGACAGGAGCCTGCCAAGCGCACGCTGGCAGTGGCGGTCTACAACCACTACAAACGCCTTCGTCACAAAGAAAAGGCCAAAAAGGACGATGTCGAGCTCGCCAAGAGCAACATCCTGCTGATTGGCCCTACCGGCTCAGGCAAAACCTTGCTGGCGCAGACCCTGGCGCGGATGCTCGATGTGCCATTTGTGATGGCTGACGCCACAACATTGACCGAAGCAGGTTACGTGGGCGAAGACGTGGAAAACATCGTGTTGAAGCTGCTGCAAAGCTGCAACTATGAGGTTGAGCGGGCGCAGCGCGGCATTGTGTATATCGATGAAATCGACAAGATTTCACGCAAATCTGACAACCCCTCCATCACACGGGATGTATCGGGCGAGGGCGTTCAACAGGCCTTGCTGAAACTGATTGAAGGCACCATGGCCAGCGTTCCGCCCCAGGGCGGTCGCAAGCACCCCAATCAGGATTTCGTACAAATCGACACCACCAACATCCTGTTTATCTGCGGCGGCGCTTTTGCCGGGCTTGAGAAGGTCATTGACAACCGCACCGAGTCTTCTGGCATTGGTTTTGGCGCCGCCGTAAAAAGCAAGCAGCAACGCAGCCTGACGGAAGTGTTCAAGGAAGTTGAGCCTGAGGATTTGATCAAATTCGGCCTGATTCCTGAGCTGGTGGGGCGTATGCCCGTAGTGGCGACACTTGCTGAACTCAGCGAGGATGCGCTGGTGCAAATCCTGACCGAGCCTAAAAATGCATTGGTCAAGCAATATGAGAAATTGCTTTCCATGGAGGATGTCACCCTTGAGATTCGGCCCTCGGCGCTCAAGGCTATCGCAAGGCGCGCCCTCGCGCGCAAAACGGGCGCCCGTGGATTGCGCTCCATTCTTGAGCAATCATTGATCGACACCATGTTTGAATTGCCGAATACGGCCAATGTGGACAAGGTCGTGGTTGATGAATCCACGATAGAAGAGAACAAACCACCGCTGCTCGTTTATCGGGAAGCAGCCAAGAAGGCTTGATTTGGCGGGTTTTTAGGCGCATTTACCTGAACTCCCCGAGTTGATGCGCGATCAATAATGCTTGGGTGCTTGAAAACCCGGTTTTACAGTCCATATTCATCAGGTAATTTTTAAGGATACCCATGTCCGGTCAAACCCCGCTACCTGCAATTGCCATAGATCTGCCTCTGCTGCCACTACGCGATGTCGTGGTATTCCCCCATATGGTCATACCGCTGTTTGTCGGCAGGCCAAAAAGCATTAAGGCGCTGGAGTCGGCCATGGAGGCTGAACGCCGCATCATGCTGGTCGCTCAAAAGGCCGCCGCCAAAGATGATCCCGTTGTTTCGGACATGTTCGACGTAGGTTGCGTGTCGACCATTTTGCAGATGCTCAAACTGCCTGACGGCACCGTGAAAGTGCTGGTCGAGGGGCAGCAGCGTGCCGTTGTCAACAAGATTGAAGAGGGCGAGACCCACTTCACGGCTAATGTGACGCCGGTGGAAGACGCGACTGAGCCTGTTGGCAAGGCCCGTGGCAAAGCCAGTGAAGTTGAGGCGCTGCGTCGCGCGGTCATGCAGCAGTTTGATCAATACGTCAAACTCAACAAGAAAATTCCGCCCGAGATTCTGACGTCGATTTCCAGTATTGATGACGTTGGTCGCCTGGCCGATACGATTGCCGCGCATCTGCCTCTTAAGCTCGACAGCAAGCAGGCCGTCCTGGGCCTGCCTGATATCAAGGATCGACTTGAAAACCTGTTCCAGCAAATCGAACATGAGGTGGATATCCTCAACGTAGACAAGAAGATTCGTGGGCGTGTGAAGCGCCAGATGGAGAAGAACCAGCGCGATTTCTATCTCAACGAACAGGTCAAGGCGATTCAGAAGGAGCTGGGCGAGGGCGAAGATGGTGCCGACATCGACGAGATCGAGAAGAAAATCAAATCGGCCAGAATGCCCAAAGACGCGCTGAAGAAGGCAGAGGGCGAGCTCAAAAAGCTCAAGTTGATGTCACCCATGTCGGCCGAGGCCACTGTGGTACGCAACTATATCGACGTGCTGACAGGGCTTCCGTGGGCTGCTAAAACAAAGATCAAGCACAACCTGGGCAATGCCGAAAATGTGCTGAACGAAGACCATTACGGTCTGGACAAGGTTAAAGACCGCATTCTGGAATACCTTGCTGTGCAGCAACGGGTTGACAAGGTCAAGGCGCCTATCCTGTGCCTGGTTGGCCCTCCGGGCGTTGGCAAAACTTCGCTCGGTCAGTCCATCGCGAAAGCCACCGGTCGCAAATACGTGCGTATGGCGCTGGGCGGCATGCGGGACGAGGCTGAAATCCGTGGGCACCGACGCACCTACATTGGCGCCATGCCGGGCAAGGTGTTGCAAAGCCTGTCCAAAGTGGGAACGCGCAACCCTTTGTTCCTTTTGGACGAAATTGACAAGCTTGGCACCGATTTCAGGGGTGATCCTTCCAGTGCGCTACTGGAGGTGCTTGACCCTGAACAAAACCATAAATTTGGCGACCACTATGTTGAGGTCGATTTTGACTTGAGCGACGTGATGTTCGTCGCCACCAGCAACTCGATGAATATCCCGCCTGCGTTGCTGGACCGGATGGAAGTCATTCGGCTGTCGGGCTACACAGAAGACGAAAAGGTCAATATTGCGATTACCTACCTGCTGCCCAAGCAGTTGAAGAACAACGGAGTCAAGGAATCCGAGCTGCATGTAACAGAAGAGGCGATTCGTGATGTGGTGCGCTACTACACCCGCGAAGCCGGTGTGCGCTCGCTGGAGCGTGATCTCTCGAAGATTTGCCGCAAAGTTGTCAAGGGCCTGCAACTCAAGAAAATGAGTGGGCAGGTGAAGGTTACGGCCGAGAATCTCAACGATTTTCTGGGTGTACGCAAGTACAACTATGGCCGAGCCGAGCAACAAAACCAGGTTGGCCAGGTGGTCGGTCTCGCATGGACGGAAGTCGGTGGTGATTTGCTCACGATTGAGGCCGCCATGATGCCGGGCAAGGGTGCCATCACCCGCACAGGCTCACTCGGTGATGTTATGAAAGAGTCTGTGGAAGCCGCGCGCACGGTGGTACGCAGCCGTTCACGCCGCTTGGGCATCAAGGATGAGTATTTTGAGAAGCGCGACATCCATGTGCACGTGCCGGATGGCGCTACGCCAAAGGACGGGCCAAGCGCTGGCGCTGCCATGACGACGGCGCTGGTGTCAGCCATGACGGGCATTCCGGTGCGCAGTGACGTGGCGATGACAGGTGAAATCACGCTTCGTGGCGAAGTGACCGCCATTGGTGGGCTGAAAGAAAAGCTGCTGGCGGCTTTGCGCGGCGGGATCAAGACTGTTCTGATCCCCGAAGAGAATGCGAAGGATTTGCAGGATATTCCAGCGAACGTTAAAAATGATCTTGAGATTGTTCCGGTTCGCTGGATTGACAAGGTCCTTGAAATTGCGCTTGAACGCAAGCCGACGCCATTGCCTGAGGAAGATCCAGTGCCAGTCCCTTCAGAAGCCGCTGCATCAACGGAGTTGCAGGTGAGCGATTCTGTCAAACACTGATTGTTGAAAAGAGTCAAAATTACGCTATAATTTGAGGCTTGAAATGCGGGAATAGCTCAGTTGGTAGAGCGCAACCTTGCCAAGGTTGAGGTCGAGAGTTCGAGACTCTTTTCCCGCTCCAAATTCCAAAAAGGGAAGCCCAGGCTTCCCTTTTTTGTCTGAAAGACTGGCGCGATAGCAAAGCGGTTATGCAACGGATTGCAAATCCGTCTAGCCCGGTTCGACTCCGGGTCGCGCCTCCAGATGCCTTAGCCGCCCGGGTGGTGAAATTGGTAGACACATCGGACTTAAAATCCGCCGCTTTCCTGCATAAGGGGCGTACCGGTTCGATTCCGGTCCCGGGCACCACTACACTGTATCGTCATGTCACGCCAAAACGCCCCATTTGAAATTCATGTTCATGGCCAGGTGCCGATGCGCGCCGACGTCACCTTTGAACAGGTTCAAGACGCGCTGAAACCACTATGGAAGTACTCTGGCGCCAAGTCACTTTCAGACGGTGCCCGGAGTTCCTATGAGGACGAACCCGGAATCAAGCTGGATGCTCAGGAACACATTCTCCAGTTGTGCTGGACGGTTCCTGGCGACGACGACTTCCGCCAGTCACTGGATGAGATGTGTATGAACCTCAACGAGCTTGCCGAAGCGGGTGCAGCCATCGAAGTCACGTTTTACGATGCGGACTTTGACGAGGAGGACGAAGATGAAGCCTCACCTGATGAGTCTCGTGACGACTTCCTGATGCTGTTTGTCGGACCCAATCCGGCTGCCATCATGCAGGTGCAGAGGGATCTTCTTGTGCAGGACGTGGTAAATATGATGGAGCGGCACTTTGATGGTGCAGAGCTCGAAGGCGTGGTAGCCGAAGTTGACAAGCTTTTTGCCAAGCGCTTTGACGCACTTGTAAGTTCGCTCGAAATTGGTAGACCCCCGCGCGGGTCTGGCGGTGGGCATGGCGGCGGCCACGGCAGTGGTGGCCGCAAACCGCGTCATCTGCACTAGCTGCAGTTTCTCATCCCACTATTCCCGCAAGGCGGGAAATCATGCATGATATTCATTCGGGCAAAGGCTCGAAATAAGCGTGATATGCATTCCAGTATTCAGTATCAAATGCCGATTTAGGTCCCACCCAATAAGCGTTGCGTGCTATCCTTTTCTGAGCCCAATGACTGAAGGATGGCGCCATGATTTCCGCTGCTGCAATACCTGTTGCACAACCTGCAACCCGTGCAACCGCCGGCCGGCCGGACAAGCTGCGCTTGGGCGATGTATTGGTGCAGCAACGCCTGATTTCCCAGGAGCAGCTGCAACAGACGCTCGATTTGCAGCGTCAGACGGGTAAAAAAGTTGGCCGCCTGCTGATTGAAAGTGGCGTTATCACCGAAGAGCTTTTGGCCAACGGACTGGCCAGACAGTTGCGCATACCGTTTGTCAACCTCAAGACCTTTCCATTTCGCGCCGACGTCGTACGACTGTTGCCAGAGTCGGCGGCCCGGCGGTTTCGGGCGCTTGTTCTTGAAGACAA
>JAHEBY010000326.1 GCA_024642025.1 Comamonadaceae bacterium
TGGCCACCCGCTTGAGGGTCGAATACAGAGTGGTCGTCTTGCCAGAACCGGTCGGGCCGGTTACCAGAATGATGCCATGCGGCCGCTTCACCAAGGCTTCCCAGCGCTGGGCATCGTGGCTGGAAAATCCTAGGGCATCCAGATCCTTGACTGCATTGTCGGGGTCGAATATGCGCATCACCATCTTCTCGCCAAAAGCGGTTGGCAAGGTGGAAATTCGCATCTCGATCTCGTCGCCGCGCGGGTTGCGGGTCTTGATACGCCCGTCCTGTGGCCTGCGTTTTTCGACTACGTCCATGCGCCCGAGCAACTTGATACGAGCCGTCATGGCGTTCAGCACACCCATGGGCATCTGATAGACAGGGTGAAGCACACCGTCAATGCGAAACCGGATCACGCCCTGTTCGCGCCGTGGCTCGAGATGAATATCGCTGGCCCGCTGGTCAAACGAGTATTGCCACAGCCAGTCAACCACCTGAACCACGCCTTGGTCGTTCGCATCGAGCTGCTTGTTGCCGCGACCCAACTCGACTAGCTGCTCGAAACTGGCCCCTCCGCTGTTGCCGCCTGCCTTCATCGCAGAACGAACCGATTTCGCCAGAGCAAAGAATTCTGCGGTAAACCGGTGAATGTCCTGCGGGCTGGAAACCACGCGCCGAACCGTCCGTCTGGATTGACGCTCTACCTCGGCAAGCCAATCAGTAATAAAAGGTTCTGCTGTTGCGACAACGACCTCTAAAGGCAATACCTGCACGGGCAGGATACGGTGGCGCTCAGCGTATCCGGCACTCATGATATCTGCGACCTTGCCCACGTCTACCTTGAGCGGGTCTATCCTCAGGTACTCCAGACCACAACGGGCAGCCAGCCATTGGGTGAGGCTTTCAATATCGAGCGGCTTGCCATCGCTCGCGCGGCGCATGGATACGCTAGCCAGGCGAACCAGGGGGTGCTGCATACTCTCAGCCTGAGAACAACGCGCAATAGTGCGCTGGGCTTCGTCGTCTGCGATGACGCCATCAGTGCGGAGCCAATCCACCATGAGACGCCAATCAATTGGGCCAGCATGTGAGGTTGTGGAAAAAGATTGCGTTTTCACAAGAGTTACTCATTCTGGTTTTCAACAACAAATGGCTTCAGCCCGCGGGTCCACTGCATCGCGGGCAAACCCCATTGAGACTGAATAAATTCGGCCCGTTCACGCCATACCGCCCGTTTGGGTCTGGACGGTATGCGCTGCGCCAACACTACCGTATTCCCGGCGCGAGTAGGCTTGAAGACCCAAACCGCATCTGCCCCGAATGCAGATGCTATTTTCTCTGCGCTGCGTTTGAAGCTTGATGACCTGCCAAACAGGTTGACGGTCATGCTCCCCTCATCCGTCAACAAACGGCGACAGTCTCCATAAAAGTCGAGGCTATCCAATACTGGCGTGGCGGCTTCGTGGTCATACAAATCAACCTGCAACGCATCGACCGAACCCCACCATTCAGGATTCTGGATCTCTGTCGCAGCATCCGCCAGCACAACTCTCAAACGGGAATTGTCGTTGGGCAACTTGAACCATCCTCGGCAAGCCACAAGCACCTGTGGATTCAGCTCAATGACGGCCGTTTTCATGCGCGCCTCCTTGTAGCAAAACTTGGTCAGCGAACCCGCCCCCAGCCCCAATTGCAGACTCTGCAGCCTCGACGTAGCAGCAGGGTCAACGAACAACAGCCACGCCATCATTTGCTGGATGTATTCATGCACCAGAACAGTAGGCGCATCAATCAACATTGACCCCTGCACCCATTCGGTGCCCAAATGAAGATGTCGTATTGGACCTTCGTCCGAAAAATTGACCTCAGGTAGTTTGCTTTTGCGCGGCTTTGTCATGCCGGTTTATACCAGCAACGCCCGCAGCTTCGGCAGCGCCACGCAGGCGTTTTCAGTAGTTGCCTCGGCGAGCACCTCAGGTCGAAGGTTCCGCATGGCGGCGACAGCGGCGCCAATGCGTGGCAACTCGGCCGGTTCGTTTCGGCCCTGAGGTTGACCCGCAGCCCGCTCCTGGGCAGTTCGATACAACCAGTGGGGCGGCATATCGGGCGCATCAGTCTCCATCACAATCGCCGAAAGCGGTAAAATCGTTGCCAAACGGCGCAGTTGCAACGCGCGTTCATAGGTGATGGCGCCGCCAAAGCCCAACTTGAATCCGAGACTATTGAAGGCCTCTGCCTGCTGTAGGCTGCCATTGAAGGCATGCGCAAGACCTGTGCCTCCGATTTCACGTAAGCCCCTGAGAAGCCGATCCGCAGATCGCCGGACATGGAGAATGACCGGAAGTCCATATTGCCTGGCCAGTTTGAGCTGCTCCCGGTAAAAGAAGGTCTGCCGCTCCTTCAAAGGACTCAGTCGCAGGTCAGGCTCAAAAAAATCGAGGCCAATCTCGCCAACGGCAACCAGTCGGGGATCATGCTGATGAATCTGCAATTGCTGGCTCAACAGATCCAGATCACGCTCCCCAGCCTCGCCTGTGTACAGCGGGTGAATACCCAGCGCGTAGCTGTACCGGTGAACGTGCGCAAAGAGCCTGACCGCCTCAAAATTTGCCACCTCGACAGCTGGGACAACACAGTGCGCTACGCCATTCATAGCTGCCCGGTCAACAACGGCGAGGGAATCATCCTCAAACTCTGGGGCAGTTAGATGGCAGTGGGTATCAATCCATTGAGGCATGAGTTGGGAAAATCAGAATTTTTGACACACAAATGACTTGTTTAGGTCACACACATAGAGTATTCTGAAAATCCATGAAATTTCATTCCGACACTTGCCACGTGGGTGCAACTTGCCCAGGTCTGAGGGTTTCGGTCGGAATTGAACCATCGTGTAAGTTTCAGCGTTAGTTCGGTTATTTTCATTCAACAAGGCGATAAGGAAAAACTATGTCACGTCTAAAGATGAGTGTTTTGGCTACTGCAACATTGGCTGTTTGCGGCGCCCAGAGTGCAATGGCCCAGTCTGCGGCTTTAATTGCCGCCGCCAAGGCTGAAGGTCAATTGACCACCATTGCCCTGCCCCACGACTGGTGCGGATACGGTGCGGTGATTGATGGCTTCAAGGCGAAGTACGGCCTCAAAATCAATGAACTTAACCCGGATGCGGGTTCGGGCGACGAGATTGAGGCGATCAAGGCTAATAAAGACAATAAGGGGCCGCAGGCACCGGACGTCATCGACGTTGGTCTGTCGTTTGGCCCGCAGGCCAAGGCCGCTGGTCTGGTGCAACCTTACAAGGTGGCCACATGGTCCACGATTCCAGATTCGGCCAAGGACGCAGAGGGCTATTGGTATGGCGATTACTACGGCGTTCTGACCTTTCAGGTCAACACGGATGTCATTAGCAAGGTTCCATCTGACTGGAGCGATTTGCTCAAGTCAGACTACAAAAATGCTGTTGCGCTGGCTGGAGATCCGCGAAGTTCCAGCCAGGCCATTTCAGGCGTGTTTGCGGCTGGCATGGGGATGGCTGGAGGCGATGTGTCCAAAGCAGGTGCCGCAGGTTTGAAGTTTTTTTCCGATATGAATAAGGCCGGAAATTTCGTACCCGTGGTCGGCAAAGCCGCCTCGTTTGCCCAAGGCACAACACCCATCATCATTCGCTGGGATTACAACGCGC
>JAHEBY010000327.1 GCA_024642025.1 Comamonadaceae bacterium
TTTGTCAACGACCTGTCTACCCTGTCCTGGTCTTGAGTCGACTGGAAATGGCTGACAGTCCGACGCATCTGCACGAACTGTCGGCCCATGAATTGATCGACGGCTATGGCCGGGGGGAATTCTCTCCGGTCGAAGTCGTGCGCTCTGTGCTGAACCACATAGGCAGGTGGGAGCCCAGTTTGAAGGCCACCTACCTGCTACGGCCAGAATTGGCAATGCAGCAGGCCCATGCCTCGGAAGCACGCTGGCAACGCAGTAAGCCCATGGGATCGCTCGATGGCGTGCCGGTAACCATCAAAGACAACATCGCCACGGCGGGCGACGCCACACCGCTGGGCACTGCGGCAAGTGAACTGAAGCCAGCGACGTCAGATGCACCCCCTGCAGCGCGCCTGCGTGAAGCAGGCGCCGTCATGCTGTGCAAAACAACAATGCCCGACTACGGCATGTTGTCATCGAGCTTGTCCAGCTTTCACCCGCTCACGCGCAACCCCTGGGACCTGAGCAAGACGCCAGGCGGCTCCAGCGCAGGGGCAGGCGCCGCAGGGGCGGCAGGGTATGGACCACTGCACATCGGCACGGATATCGGTGGATCTGTGCGCCTGCCTGCGGGCTGGTGTGGCCTGTTCACACTCAAGCCCAGTTTGGGACGCATACCGATCGACCCACCATTCACTGGCCGAGCCGCCGGGCCGATGACCCGCTCGGTGGCAGACGCCGCCTTGATGATGCAGGAATTGGCGAAACCGGATGCTCGCGACAGCATGAGTCTTCCATTTCAGGCGATCAACTGGGCGCAATTCGATGCTGGTCCGGAGGTGCTCAAGGGATTGAAGATTGGTCTCTTGCTGGACGCCGGTTGCGGCCTGCCGGTGGAGCCTGAAATTAAGGCTGCCGTGCTGCGCGCAGCAAGTGCCTTTGAAAAGGCTGGCGCTTTCGTGCAGCTCATGACGCCATTTTTTACACCCACCATGCTGCGTGGCCTGGACTACTTCTGGCGCATGCGGTCTCATCTTGACCTCGCCGCCTTGCTGCCCGAGCGCAAGGCCCGCGTGTTGCCCTACATCGTCCAATGGGCAGACAGTGCGAGCCATCTCAGTGGCGCCGAAGTGTTTGCAGCCGCCAGCCAGTCGCACCTCACTCGGCTGGCCACCGTGGCCGGCTGCAACAGTTTCGATTACGTGATCTCGCCCACCTCGCCAGTTTCGGCATTTGCCGCAGAGCTACCCTCGCCCACCAATGATCCCCTGCACGGACTGGAGCACATCGCCTTTACCGTCCCGTTCAACATGTCCGAGCAGCCAGCGGCGTCAATCAACTGCGGCTACACGCGAGATGGATTACCGATTGGCTTGCAGATTGCGGGCCAGCGCTTTGATGATCTGGGCGTGCTTCGGGTTTCAAGGGCGTTCGAGCTGATACGGGATATGCAGCGGCCGTGGCCTAAGCCGCCAGCGTGACACCGGCGATGGCGACCGCAGCATCTAACCGGCTTCAGCTTCTGGATCCGGCACGACGGCTTTCACAATAATCACCGGGACGCTCGATGCATGTAGCACCTCGTTGGACACCGAGCCCAACAGTGCGCTACGCAAGGCGCTCGCACCCCGAGCCCCCATAACCACCGCGTCACATTCAAAACGGTCGACCATGTCGATGATGGCGTGCGCTGCATCACCCGACGCGACCTCACATTCGTAATCGATGCCCGCTTCTTTCAGCAACACTTCGGCGCTGTGCAGCGTGCTCGCTCCCGCCGCCGCGCTGACCTGCTCGAGCACCGCAGGGTCATGCGCCACAACGAGTTCATACAGAGTGGCCGCTTCCTGCACATTGGCCAATATCACGCGAGTGTCGAGCCCCCCTTTGGCGAGCTGAATGGCAAAACGAACAGCGCCAAGCGACACATCGGATCCGTCTACCGCCAACAACATTTTCATGGCAAGGTCCTTTCAAGGTCGAGGCGTGTCATCCTGGTTTTTGTGCGCGCACTTTGGCCATTAGCTGCTTCAGCACAAATGGTTCGACAAAAGAGTCCACCTCGCCTCCAAGCGTAGCAATTTCCCGAACAAAGCTGCTGGAGATGAACTGGTATTTGTCGCTGGGCGTCAAAAAGACGGTTTCTACGTCGGGCATCATGGTGCGATTCATGCCGGCCAGCTGAAACTCGTAGTCGAAGTCTGTCACCGCCCGAATTCCGCGCACCATCGCCTTTGCACCCCGCGCCAGCACAAAATCGCGCAACAGTCCGTCAAAACTCTCGACCGTCACGTGCGGATAGGGTTTGACCACAGCGCGGGCCATTTCGACCCGCTCGTCTGCCGAAAATAGTGTCTTCTTGTGGTACCCGGCGGCAACAGCAACGATCACCCGTTCAAAAAGCTGCGCAGCACGCCGGACCACATCCTCGTGGCCAAGCGTCATGGGATCAAAAGTGCCGGGGTAAACGGCGGTCAGTCGGATGCTCATGCGTTTGCACTCCTTAGCAAATGGGCGTGTACAGCGCCAGCCTTCAGGTACCTTGCTGGAATCAGATGAAAGGGTTGCAGGGTGTGTTCGGTCCAGGCGGCAGGCGCTTCCAGATATACAAAGCCGCCTGGTTTGATTGCACGTCCGGCCGCCTGCAAGGCAGCAGTCAACCCGTCAGCCTCGAACGGCGGGTCGAGAAAAACAAGATCCAGACTGGCCGGGCCTGCCTGGCTTAGCAATGCCGTGCCATCTCCGCGCTGCACCACCACCGCGCTGGCCTGCAGGCGGGCCTGCACGCCTTTGAGCGCGGCAATCAGCGCGGCATCCTGCTCCACCATCGTGACGCGAGCGGCGCCTCGGGACGCGGCCTCAAACCCCAGGGCGCCGGTGCCGGCAAAGGCATCCATGCAGTGCCAGCCAGTCAGGTCCTGGCCAAGCCAGTTGAACAGCGTTTCACGCACCCTGTCTGGCGTGGGTCGAAGGCCCGGTTTGTCAGCTACCGGCAGTTTGCTGCGCTTCCACAGGCCGCCGATGATTCGCACCTCGTTGGCAAGGCCTTTGCGCACAGGGGCCGTCCGGCGTTGGTGCGTCCGTTTGGGGTCAGTCATGTCTGAGGTATCCGCTTTCATGCTGCCGCAGGAACCGGGACCGCAGGCGCGGTGAAGAAGCGCCCGTGTATGCCCTCCATGGCACATGCACGCTGAATCGCGGGGCGTCCTTCGAGTGCTTCCAGCACGATACGAACGCGAGGCAAATTCAAAATGGCCCCAGCCGCCAAAGCATCACCACGCGGGTAAAGCTGGGCCCAGCGCGCACACACCGCCAGATAGATGTCGCAGGCGCTCACGGCTTCTCCCAGTAGCCACGGGCTACCATGGCGCGCCATTTCAGCATCGAGCAACGCAAAATGGCCGGCAACACGCTTGCGCAGCGCTTCCCGCAGGGCAGGTATCGCCACTGCATCGGCCACGTAGCGGGCACTGTAAAACAAACCACGCAGATCTGCGTGCAAGGTGTTGGACAGAAAGAAAAGCCACTTGAGGTAGCGCCCATGTGCGCGCGCATCGGCGGGCTGCAGGGTGCCGTGGCGCTGAGTCAGGTGCAGCACGATGGCAGCCGTTTCAAACAGGGGTTCGTCCTGCTGCGGATCGACCAGTACGGGCACCAGTCCCTGCGGGTTCAGTGC
>JAHEBY010000328.1 GCA_024642025.1 Comamonadaceae bacterium
CACGGGCGACTCCGATCCGGCCACCTTTGTCCACTTTCTGCGCGCCGCAGCCAAACGCCTGGCCCCTACCCGCCAGCTTCGCCTGCCCATGCCCAACGCGGACGACCTTCGCGACGTGCCCGGGTTCATACGGCGTTGTTTTCGGCGTCTGGCCCTGACGCTTGATTTGCCGTGGGCACTGGTGCTGGACAACCTGCAGGAGCTTGGGCCGACGTCGCCTCTTCACGCGGGTATCGCGGCGGCACTGGCTGAATTGCCCGAACAGGCCCGCCTGATTGTCATCAGCCGCGACCCCCCTGGAACAGCCTATGCACGCGCCTTGGCGGGTCAGCAACTGGTGCTGATAGAGGCTCCCTCGCTGCGCTTCGACGACAAAGAGACCGGCAAACTGGTGGTGCTGCACGACCGTGACTGGGCCGCCGCCGATTTGCGCCGGGCCACCGATGGCTGGGCTGCGGCGATGATTCTGCTTCTCGCCGCCCGCAGCGATCTGGACCCCGCCGCCGCCATGCACGGCGGCGCGGCGCGTGACCGGCTGTTCGCCTTTTTTGCCGGCGAAGTCATGGACAAGATGACGCCGGGGGATGCAAGCTCGCTGATGCGCATTGCCTTTTTGCCCAGCGCCACGGCGGCTATGGCCGTGGCCATTAGCGGCGACAACCATGCCGCGGATTTGCTGGCAGATCTGGCGCGACGCAGCCTGTTTACCGACCACCGGGCTGGTTCGCCGCCGGCCTATACGTTTCACGCCCTGTTTGGCGAGTTTCTGCGGGCACGGGCTGCCGCCCGGCTGACAGCCGACGAGCTCAGGTCGGTGCACTTGCTGGCAGCGAAGATTCTGCTTGGTAGCGACCAGGCCGATGCGGCCATGGCACACCTGATTGAAGCAGAGGCCTGGGACGAGGCATTGAGTCTGCTGGCAGAGCAGGCCGGGCCATTTGTTGCACAGGGGCGCACGGCCACCGTGCGAGCCTGGATTCTGGCGCTGCCTGAAACCCAGCGCAGTGGCCCCAACGCCTGTTACTGGTTTGGCTACTGCGAAATGGCGGCTGACCCCACCCGTGCGCTGCAACACTTTGAGCGTGCACACCGGGGCTACCTGGCCAGTGGCGAAGAACGCGGCGCGTTTTACGTCGCGGCGGCTGCCGCAGACGCCATCGTCTTTCTGGGCACGAGTCTGGATGCACTCGGGTTCTGGTTGCCGACACTCGAAAAGTACGCACCCACCTATTTGTCCGAGCGGAATATGCAGACCGATCTGCGCGTTCTGCCCGGCCTGCTTGCCACGTTTGTTTACCGCGAGACCGGTCACCCGCTCACCGCCACGCTGGCCGATCTGGCCGAGCGCCTGCTGGACCAGCCGCTTGCCGTGAGCCAGCGCATTCTGTTGGGGTCTCTGGCCTATTACCTTTTATGGACCGGGCAACCCGATCGGCTGGATCGCATCATGCTCAAGATCGACCGTCTGTGCCTGGCGCAAGATGCCGCGCCAGCCACCATGTTGCGCTGGTACGGGGTTGACGTCATCGTCCGGTCCTTGCGCGGGCAAGTCGACGAGGCGCTGAAACATGCCCGCACCGCACTGGCCATAGCCGCGCCGGGGCCTGCAGCCATGCGCACACGGGCACATTTGTTGATGGCGCTGGCCGCGCTGGCCGCGCGGGACGCCAACCTGGCGCGCGCCCAGCTCACCGAAGCCGCTGCGCTGATGGACCCCGACAGCCAGATTGACGTCACCACGTATGAATTTCAGCGCGGGCTGCTGCTCATGCTGGAGGGCGACTGGCAGGGTACGGTGCAAAGCATGCGCGCATCGGTTGCCAGCAGCGCCGCAAGTGGATGGCCCATGCGCGAACACATTGCGCTGCTGGGCGTTGCGCTGTCATTGACCCGGATGGACGCTTTTGATGAAGCGCAGGACGCGCTGCGCGCAGTGCTGACCCACCGCTTTTATGCGGCATGCCTGTGGCACCAGTGGCTGGCTGCATTGATTGAAGCCTATCTGGCCGAGCGCCGTGGAGACCGCGCACATGGCCTGGCCCGGCTGCGGGACGCTTTCCGGCTGGGCCGGGACAACGGCTATGACTTCGGGCCCATGCCCTATTGCTGTGGCGACATGATGTCTCGCCTAAGCTCGCTGGCGCTTGAAAACGACATCGACCCCCCATTTGCGCTGCAGATCATCCGGCGCTATGCGCTGCCTGCCCCGCCCGATGCAGCACCGCAATGGCCTTGGGCCGTGCGGATACGTACGCTGGGGCATTTTGCTGTTGAGCGGGATGGCGGGGAGCCCACGTCGTCAAGAAAAGAAAGTCGCAAACCGCTTGATCTGCTCAGGCTGCTGGTGGCGATGGGCGGCACGGCGGCGCCGGTTCAGCATTTGTGCGCCGCCTTGTGGCCGGATGTCCCCGGCGATGCAGCACGAAATTCGTTTGACAACACCTTGCACCGGTTGCGCAAACTGCTGGGTGACGACAGCCACGTGCAACTTGGCGCGGGCGGCCTCAGCCTGAACACGGCGTCATGCTGGACCGATGTGGCGACGCTGGAGGCTTGCCTGACCCACGTGAATCAGGTGGTCGCCGGGGCGGGCGACCCCAAAGCGGCTGCACCCTTGATGGAACAGGCCATCAGCCTGTATCGGGGCGATTTTCTGGCGGGTGAAGAAGACTTGCCAGACGTTTTGCTGGCCCGAAACCGCATCCGGTCCCGGTTTGTGCGCGAGATGAGTGCCCTGGGTGCATGGCTGCAAGCCAATGGGCGCCACGCCGAAGCCGCCCTGCTCTACCAGCGGCTTGTCGAGCAGCAACCTCTGGCTGAAGACATTTACCGGCGGCTCATCACCTGCCTGATCGGACTGGGGCAAGCCGCCGAAGCCTATGACGCCTACCGACGCTGCCGCCAACAGCTGTCGGTGGTGCTGGGCATGCACCCCGCGCCAGAAACCGAAGCCCTGGTGGTCGGCCTGCGGAATCTGTAACCCGCGCAAAGCGGGGCAGACCGGACTCCAGGGCGACTTGTCGGCAATCGCTAAGCCATTTCTAGGCTGCCCTCCCTTACCGTGAGACCTCGGGACACATTGGTGCTGTCCCAACACGTCGTCAAGGAGGTTCACTGTGAAGAAATATATGGTTTCGTCGCCATCGCGCCGCAACGTCATTGGGGGCGCCGGCGCCCTTGCCCTTCAGTTGGGTCTGGGCTTGGGTCTTGGCAAGACCGCATTGGCGCAGTCCGTCGCGCCCCAAGCTTCGGCGGTGCAACAGCTGCGCGTGCTGTGCAGTGGCCCTGCGGGCAGCATCCCGGACATCATCGCGCGGCGGGTGGCGGAACAACTGGCGGGCAATTACCCGAACGGCGCGATTGTTGACAACCGCCCCGGCGCCGCCGGGCAGATTGCCGTCAACGCACTGAAGTCTGGCCCCGCGGACGGCTCCACCGTGCTGCTGGCGCAGGGGGCCATCGCAACGGTGTATCCCTACTTGTATGCCAAGCTGGCATATGACCCGATTGCCGACCTGCACCCCGTGTCACTGGCGGCAGAGATGACGCTTGCCCTCGCGGTGGGTCCAGCCGTGCCGGCCAGCGTGACCAACGCACGCGAGTTGATCGACTGGATGCGCCAGAACCCCAAGCTGGCCAACGTGGGGTCGCCCG
>JAHEBY010000024.1 GCA_024642025.1 Comamonadaceae bacterium
TCAAAGAAGCCTTTTCAATTCCATACTGTGAAAAACTGAGGCCGAAATTCTCATTTATGAGAAAAAAGGAAGGTGTAACAGGACTCCTTCCTTTTTTGAGGTCAGGCGAAGCGGCCGGAATTGATGAAGCAGATGGCACCAGCGCCCCGGCGCTGACGCTAGGGGTCGCTGGCGCCGCTGCGGTGTGTTCCCGGCCCGCCCGCATGGCCAGCATCCGGAACTGGTTTTCCCGTTCAGCCATGACCTTGAACAGACGAGCCTGACGCACCAGCAAACCCCACCAGCTGGAGTCATTGGGCGCGAACCCGTGGCCCTCGGGACTCCACAGCCGCCCGGAGTGCATGTGCCAGCCATCCCAGCCATTGGCGGGCAGCTCTGAGCCGGTCAGGATGCGCAGCAGCCGATATGCCGCGTACGGAATGGTCGTCTTGCCGGAAATCCAGTACCGGACCGTTCTGGGCGTGACGTGAAGCATTTTCCCGGCCTGTTCGGGATTGAGGCCCAGATCGGACAGCATGACTTTGAGGCGGGCGCTAAGCATGGCGCGGGTTTGCCGGGTGTTGGGGGTCCGGGCGGGCAGCTTCGATCTCTTATCGTACTTTATACGATGTATATTATGTTAAGTTAAATATGAGAATCAAATATTCGCATTTACCCATCTAACCGGCTAGCCCTATTCGCGCAGAAAATCCGTTTGGCTTGTGTCGGCGCCACCCGTTCACTCAGGTGACCGAAAAAGCCACCGTAGGCACGCTGATATCGTTGAATGACGCACCAAGGGCTAGTTCGCCGCGGCCATGCAGGATGACCTCATCACGCCGCAGGACGATGTCCGACGTTGCACCCGCAAACCTGACCCACACGCCATAGGTGCTGACGTCGACCAGCACCATGCTGCCGTTACGCCATTCGATGCGCGCATGGGTGCGCGAAACACGCGGGTCGTTAACCAGAAATTCAACCTCGCGCACGCGGCCTATGCGCACTGGTAGCTCAAACGACTTGAATGTGGCGCGTGCGTCAATGCAAGCCAGTTCGATCTGGCCGCCCAATACGTCTACAGAGAGGTCGCCAACGCGGGTATCCAGCCCGGCCTGCATCGTGAGGAATTCAGTTGATTCACCCTCGCGCCATTCGACCTGATAGCACTGACAAGGCTCCGCCCTGCCACGAATGGTGATGGGACCAAGCGCACGGAGCTTGATGCCTTCACTGACTTCATAAAACACAAGGCTTTCTGCGGTCGCCCAAATCTGGTTGGGGCCCGTCAGGTCCGATATCCGCGCAGCCACATTGACCGCGTCGCCATAGCAATCCGTGTCAACGATCTCCACTTCGCCGCTGGCGACGCCGCTACGGATGGGCATTTGAAGCTCGGCAGGCATATGCATCATGTTCTTTTGATGCGCGCGTTGCATTTCGACAACGGCTTCGATCGCGCCAGGTCCCTCAGGGAAAATGGCCAGCACGCCGTCACCAAGTGTCTTCACAACGCGTCCGCCAAATGCCACGCAGGTCTCACCGATCCAGCCTGTGAGTCCGGTAACAACCTCAGTTGCTTTGGCGTTGCCGACGGCTTCAAATACGCCCGTGCTACCAATCAAATCGGTGAATACAACCGTTGTGCGGACACTCATTCCCTGTTGTTTTCCTTGTTTATATTTCGCGTTGAGTTTAGGGCATAGCCCTGATATTTGAAACAAATCCGCGCATTTGATCAAAAGCGCAAGGCTCGATTAAGGCCGCTTCCCGCACTTGCCGATGAGATGTAAAGTCAAATTTCATGAAAAAGTGCCAACTTATTGATTTAGTTGTTGTTTATTTTTACATTTCACGGGTGAATGCCATTGCCCTAGCGCGAACCAGACTGTAACCTTGTCACTGCATTATCGGAGTGCGGTATACAAACTCTTTGTAAAACACTATGCGTTGGACACCATCAAACATTTTTCACAGCGTCAATCATTTGCTGAGTGGGAAATCCCACCGTTTGAGTGGCGATGCCGTGGACCGCGTTGAGGCCATTCGCCTTGAAATGCTGGACTGCCTGGGTGTACCGGGCCGGATTGCCTACCCCTCACTTGAGCGAAAGCTGCGTTTTGCCAAAGACGCGCAAGATCTTTGGTATTTGCGGGCTGAAGTGATGGGCGCACTGGCCTCAATCAAGGGAGAGCGAATTGCCCAGCAGATCGTTGCAGAGTTTTCCGGCAAATTCAGTGGTTTGATCCCGAGCGGCTTTGCCGCCCGCGCAAAGGGCGTTTGATCGACGCACTGACGGGGGTTTTATATCTGACCGTCTGACAAAAGCCGAGGTCAGCCCCAAAATAGCAGGGCGTCCCTGCCCTCCACCGCCAGCTCTACACGTGCACCTACCGGCAACATGACCTTGGTCGCGACATGACCATAGGGCAAATTGGTCAGCACCGGAATCTTGACTTGGGTGCGCAACCAGTCGACCACCGTCTGCAGCTTGAAGCCCCGGTCGTGCGGGACCAACTTGTAGTCCGTGAATTGCCCCAGAATAATCGCTTTTTGTCGCGCCAGAATGCCCGCGTGCAGCAATTGGGTCAGCATGCGCTCCACGCGATATGGGTGCTCGGCCACGTCTTCCAGAAACAGCACCCCGCCCTTGACCTCTGGCATATAGGGCGTGCCAACCAGCGAGCTCAAAACTGCGAGGTTTCCGCCCCACAGCGTAGTATTTTTAATGGAAAATGTGCCGTTAGCCCCCGTCAGATTTGAGCTTTTAGCTACTGACTTCATAGCGTTTGTAGAATCTGGCCGCTTAGCTGGTTCGCGATTTTGTCGCCACCCAGCACCTTCGCCCTGTCCACATAGCAGGTCATTGAAGCAATCTTCCATGATGTCGTCAGGCAATTCGGGCGCGGCCACGCCGAAGCCTTCGCACAATGCCGGGCCTGCCCAGGTCACGCTGCCTGTTTTGGCCATCATGGCCAGCGAGAACGCTGTGAAATCGCTGATGCCCACAAACAGCATGCCTTTGGCGATAGCCTTGGCGACCTGTTTGTATTGAATGCCACCCAACAGGCGCGTCATGCCGTAGCCTCCGCGCGTTGTCAGTGCCACATCGGCGCCGCTGGCTGCCGCACGGTGAATGGCGGCGAGGCGGGTTTCATCGTCCCCTGCAAAGCGCTGGTAGCTGGTCAGAGCGTCCGAATCGACCTCGACCTCGTGTCCGAGTTTCTTCAAGCGGGCCACGCCGCGCCTGAAGGCCGTCTTGTCACGCACCGCGCCAGACGGCGAATAGATGTAGATGTGTTTTTGATGGGTCACAGCCATGCATTGTGCCGCCAACGGGCTCACGGCCCTCACAATGCTTGTTAACTGCGAGTAAAAGCGGCCAGCGCCGCCAGGGCCACCTGCTCGCCGTGCTCCTGCACAAAATGGCCGGCTTCTGCCAATTGAAGCGGCGGCGGACATCCCTTAATGATTTTTTGCAAGCCCTGCATTACGGGCAGGCCCAGCACCGGGTCCTGCATGCCCACAGCCATCAGGCTTTGCCCAGCCCATTGTTCTGACCAGAATTTGAGCGCGTCGCGTGATACATCTGCGCCTTCAGAGTCGGCAAACTCGGGCACCATCGCCGGAAAGGTTCGCAGCGCTGCGCGATGGCCCCGGTCCGGAAATGGCGCGTTGTAGGCGGCGCATTCAACAGTGCTCATGTGCGCGTTGCCTCTGGCAAACAGACGGGCCACATCAAAGTCCGGATTTTTTGCGCACATCTCACGCCAGGCCAGAAACCCGGGCGACAGGGGCACAGTGCCCGTACCCAGCGCCGTATTCATCACCAGCAAGGCGCGGTATCGGTCTGGCGCAGCCATCGGCAGGGTCAGCCCCAGCAGGCCACCCCAGTCTTGCACCACCAGCACCACATTGCGCAGATCGTGCCGCTCAATGAATTCCAGCAGGATTTGCCGGTGCCAGTTGAAATGGTGTGTGCTGTCCTTCTTGGGTTTGTCGCTTTTGCCAAACCCGATCAGGTCCGGTGCCACCACGCGATGGCCCGCCGCCAGAAACAGAGGAATCATCTTGCGGTAGAGGTAGCTCCAGGCCGGGTTGCCGTGCAGGCACAGCCACGTGAAGGCCTTTTCATTTTGCACGTCGCCACCCTCATCCACGTAGTGCATGCGCAGGCCCGCCAAGCTGGGCATGTCGCTCACGTAGTGGGGTGCCCAGGGGTAGCCCGTAAGATTCTCAAAATTTGCGTCAGGTGTGCGTACGGCATCGTCGCGCAGAGGTGTAGCGGTCATCTGGTGCTCCTGACGGCGCTCTCGAAAAAAATCGCTCAGCTGCAAAGCGCATTCATCGGCCAGCACGCCGCCCTTAATTTGCGTTTGATGGTTGAGCTGGGGGTTTTCGAACAGGTTGACGACTGAGCCCGCAGCGCCGGTCTTTGGGTCGGCTGCACCGTAGACTACCCGCGCCAGCCGCGCGTGCATCATGGCGCCGCTGCACATGGCGCAGGGCTCGAGGGTGACGTATAACTCGCAACCGTCCAACCGATAGTTGCCCACAGCGCTGGCCGCAGCGCGCAACGCCACGATCTCGGCATGTGCCGTGGGGTCATGGGCTCCGATTGGGGCGTTTCGACCCGTGGCAATCACGCGGCCGTCTTTGACTATTACCGCGCCAACCGGAACTTCACCCGCTGCTCTCGCGATGCTGGCCTGCTCCAGCGCCGCCCGCATCCATTGTTCGGCTTGCCCCCGCAAGGCACCCTGCCCGGCTGTCATTGGCCGTCTGGCATGGGGCGGGGCTGCTGCATGGCGCCCTCCACGGCTTTCTTCATTTGGTCTTGAACCTGCCGGCTTTGATCGGCCACGGTGCCTGTTGGGGCGGGTTGCCCGGGTATAGCCGGAACGATCGAGGCAGCCGGGCCGCCGCCTGGCGCAAGTTGCTTGCGCACGAGCACCCCGACAATCGCCACGACCAATAGCAGCCCGACAAGGCCGAATAATCCTCTCATGACACCTCATCCCCCACAGATTTGACCATGCCGAGCCGCTCCATCCAGCCTGCCATGGCGCGCTCGTTTTCATTGCCGTTCGAATACGCCTCGTGCATGGCGGCGTGGGCCTCCGGCCGGTGCTGGTTGATCTTGAGCGTGCATTGCAGGTCCGTCACCTGCAGCTCAAACGCCATGATGCCCGCCAGCATTTTGTGCTGATACGCTTCGCCCAGCCCCCTCCATTGCGGTGAATAGGCCGGGTCGTGGTCGCCAATGAGTTTTTTCAGCAACCGGTCTTTGCCCGCGGGGTCTTCAATCAAGGTGGCCTTGGCGGCGACGTGCACCGCGAGATAGTTCCACGTGGGAACCCGCGCCAAATCCGGATAGACCTTGGGCGACATGAAGGCGTGCGGCCCCATAAACGTAACCAGCGCGTCAGACTGGAGCTGCAGGTGCCGCCAGTGCCCATTGGCTTTGGCTACATGGCCCAGCAACACGGCTGACTCACCCCGCAGCTCGAGATGCAAAGGCAGGTGCGTCACCAGTGGTGCCCCGCTATCGGTATTGGAGATCAGCGAGGCGAAGGGGTAGCTGCGAATCAGTTCCCACGCTATGGCACGATCAGTGGAGTGAAATTGGGGTTGCGTGTACATGGGGGCATTTTCACCTCAAGCCGGCGCGCCATGGGAAGACTTTATGCATAAAAATTGTGCCGGTGGGCTATTGCCCCTTACAAGGGCGTTCACCCGGCGAAAGCCCGGCTTATTGCAGACCGTGCCAGCCCAGCAGCATCAAAAGCGGTAGCGGTGAAACCGCTGCGGCCACGGTGAAGAGGTAGTTCAAAAAGCTAAATTTCCGACTCCATCCGCAAATCAGCGCGATGCCACCTCCGCCTCCGAAGACCGCATTGCCCGGAAGGTTCAGACAGAGCGCGAGGGCGAGGTACCGATTCGCGGCAAGCCAAGTCATGAGCCGATGGGGTGCAATTTGAGCCAGCCAGCTGCCAGCGATCATCGCCTTTGCGCCGCTGCCCAGGTCACCGTGGTTTGGCACCAGGCAGTGGACCGGGGAGCGGTGCGTCGAGTTAATTGCCATCAGGTGACCCACCGCATACGACAGACTCAGCCCCGCCAGGGTGGCCACATAGACGACTGCGATGCCTTTCTGGCCGCAGGCCACCATCAGCAGCAAACCCAACTCCATGCCCGGAACGTACGGCAAGGCCAGGCAGGTGGCATAGATCAGTGCCAGCACCAAAAGAGGCCCCCAGCCCATCTCCGTCCGTAATTTGCGCAACAGCTCAGAGAGATCGCCGAGCCCGAGCGCCTGCCCGCCGAGCCACACGATGAGTGCAACGGCGCAAATGATGATGACCGTAATTAGCCGCTTGAAAGGTGCATGCATGGCTCAAAGCGTAGGCGGGCCAGACCTAGAAATCGCTTAGCTTTTGGACTTTTGCCCGTCTTTACCTGCGCTTCAATACGCCTTGACATTCGCTGGATACGTTGAAATCGACACAAGCCCCGAGACGCCCTTTTTATCTTTGACGCCATACAAAACGATGCAATTCAAAACCGTTTCCCCGATAACCTGTCGCCTATTGGCCGTTTGCCTGATGGCCCTGTCCTGCTTGCCCCTGCCGGCGCAAACCGTCCAACCCACCCAAACCCAGGTCCTGAACGAAAAGGCGCTGCCTTTGGGCGATGGCCGCGTGAGCACGCAGCCGCGGGCAGGATACGTATTCGCGTGCGCAACCCAGTTCCGGGGTGGCGGCGCCCGACACGCGGGTGACTGGATTCAAGGCGACACGTGGGACGCGACCCGCAAGATCTGGGTGCAAGGCGAGGTGCGCTGGCCGAACGCCCGTTTCAGCATGGAGACGGTGGGCAACCAACGCGTCATCAAAGGAAACGCCCTGCCACTTGACCACGCCACGGGAACCTTCCCGGTGGCGCGAACAGACCCGGCCTATCAGATCGACCGCAACCCCAACCCCATCGCCGAGCAGGTGCTAACGATCAGCCTGCCGCTGGAGCCGGAGCCTGCGTCCCACCCCAGCTGCGTTCCGATGGGGCCGATTGGCGTTGCTGTCAATGGCGTGCCCATCTTCAACGCGCTCGACGACGCCGGCCGCGACGCCGTCGCCCATGAGGTGCAAGACCGTTGCCATGGGCACCCGCAAGGCCGTGGCGTCTACCACTACCACGGCCCCAGCGATTGCGTGGCGGGCACCGCCGGCAACAACACGCTGGTGGGCTATGCACTGGATGGCTTTGGCATTTACAGTGGCTACGACACCAACGGCCGCGAAATCACCAACGCCGACCTGGACGCCTGCCACGGCCGCACAAGCCCCGTGCTCTGGAATGGCAAGGTGGTCAGCATGTACCACTACGTGATGACACGCGAATACCCCTACACCGTGGGTTGTTTCAGCGGCACACCTGTACGGACGCGGGTGCAACCGGCCGATAGCGCCTCCACCACTGCAACGGGCGGCCCCAACATGGGGGAAGGCCGCGGCCAACCCCGCCAGGCCCAGGCGCCCGCTGAAGCGGTGGCCGCCTGCGTCAGCAAAACCGCTGAGAGCGCCTGCAATTTCACTTCACCAACTGGCCAGGCCATCAACGGCAGCTGCAAACATGTGCGTGGCGGCCGAGGCGACTTTGCCTGCGCGCCAGTGGGGCGTTAAGGGTAATCCAAGAATAATTACCCTATCTTTCAGGCCATTAGCCCCTGTGCAACTTGCACAAGCAGCTATTAACTATGTAGCTGGTACCCTAATGGATATAGGGGCTAGTTTTTGAGTGCCCCAGACCACCCAAATTTGGCTCAATGTCTGGGGTTCACGACATCAACCTCAACCGTTTCAAAGCCCGCTGGCAACACGATTTCCAGCATCTCCACATCTGGGCTGTGGCCGATTTCACGGTGGCGAATGCCGGGCGGCTGGTGCACGCAAGACCCCGCCTCCAGCCGCACGATGCCCTGCCCTTCGTATTCAAACTCAATCCAGCCCTTCAACACGTAAACCATCTGAAACTCGGTTTTGTGAAAGTGGGGTTGGCTTGAAAAATCCGTGCCGGCGGCAGCCCGGATCACATGCGCCTCAACCCGGCCTTCTGTTGCGGCCTTGATGCCGAGGTCACGGTATTCAAAGAACGAGCGCAACCCGCGGGTGAAGGTGGCGTTTGCGGCGTGAGAGGCAACAAAGCCATACGGACCGTTCCTGGACGGTACAGAGTTTTTCATGAGACTCTCCTCAATTACAGCGCTTCCGGTAAACCACCATCCGCGCCAGACTCACTCCCACTCTATCGTCGCAGGTGGCTTGCTGCTCACGTCGTAAGTCACGCGGTTAATTCCCTTCACTTCGTTGATGATGCGGCCAGACACCTTTTTCAGAAGCGCATAGGGCAATTCGGCCCAGTCTGCCGTCATGAAGTCGCTGGTTTGCACGGCGCGCAGGGCCACCACGTAGTCGTAGGTGCGGCCATCACCCATCACGCCCACGCTTTTGACGGGCAGGAACACGGCAAAGGCCTGGCTTGTGAGTTCGTACCAGGTTTTGCCCGTCTCGTTGTCCCGGAAATTGCGCAGCTCTTCGATGAAGATCGCGTCAGCTTCGCGCAGCAGGTCAGCGTATTCTTTTTTTACTTCGCCCAGAATCCGGACACCCAGCCCGGGACCGGGGAACGGGTGGCGATAGACCATGTCGTGCGGCAAACCCAGCGCCACGCCCAGCTCACGAACTTCGTCCTTGAACAGATCGCGCAGCGGCTCCAGCAGCTTCAGGCCCAATTCCTCAGGCAGGCCGCCCACGTTGTGGTGGCTTTTGATGGTGACGGCCTTTTTGCTGGATTTGGCCGCGTGTTTAGCACCTCCAGATTCAATGACATCCGGATAAATGGTGCCCTGGGCGAGCCATTTTGCTCCGTTTTTACTAGCGCCTGACGCAATTAGTTTGCCGGCTTGCGCCTTAAAAACCTCTACAAACTCACGCCCAATGATTTTTCGCTTCGCTTCGGGCTCGTTCACGCCTTTGAGGTGGCCCAGAAACTGGTCTTGCGCGTCAACCCGGATCACTTTGGCATGCAGCTTGCCGACAAACATGTCCATCACCATGTCGCCCTCATTGAGGCGCAGCAGGCCATGGTCGACAAACACGCAAGTGAGTTGGTCGCCTATGGCACGATGAATCAACGCCGCGGCCACGCTGGAGTCCACACCGCCCGACAGGCCGAGAATGACCTCCTCGTTGCCCACCTGTGCGCGTATGGCGGCAACCGCCTCGGCAATGTGGTCGCGCATGATCCAGTCCGGTTTGGCACCGCAAATGTCGATCACAAAGCGCTCCAAAATGGCCGCGCCGCGTTTGGTGTGGGTGACTTCCGGGTGGAACTGCACGGCGTAGAAGCGCCGCTCTTCGTCGGCCATGCCGGCAATCGGGCAACTGTCCGTGCTGGCCATGAGCTTGAAGCCCGGGGGTAACTCAGTGACCTTGTCGCCGTGACTCATCCAAACAGTCAGCATACCGTGGCCCATAGCGGTGGCGTAGTCTTGAATGCCATCGAGCAGCTGCGTGTGGCCGTGGGCGCGCACGTCGGCATGGCCAAACTCCCGCTTGTTACTGGGGGCCACCACGCCACCCAACTGCACGGTCATGGTGAACATGCCGTAGCAAATGCCCAGCACCGGCACACCCAACTCATAAACCGACTTGGGCGCCCGCAGGTCGTGCTCCTCGTACGTGCTGGCGTGGCTGCCCGAAAGGATGACGCCTTTGAGCGAGCCGTCTTTAGCGTAATCGCGCATCCAGTCATCGGTCACGTCGCAAGGGTGAACCTCGCAATACACGTGAGCTTCACGGATTCGACGCGCAATCAGCTGAGTGACCTGAGAACCGAAATCAAGGATGAGGATTTTTTGATGCATAGCGTTAGCGCGGGGCAGCATTTATTCAGCGCGATAGTTGGGCGCTTCTTTGGTGATCTGCACGTCGTGCACGTGGCTTTCGCGAATGCCAGCAGAGGTAATTTCTACAAACTCGGCTTTTTGCTGCATATCGCCAAGCGTTGCGCAGCCGCAATAGCCCATGCTGGCTCGCACGCCACCGGCCATTTGGTAGATGATGGAGACCATAGATCCCTTGTATGGGACGCGCCCCTCAATCCCTTCAGGTACCAGCTTGTCGGCGTTGGGGTTGCCCGAGGTGGACTCCTGAAAATACCGGTCGGCACTGCCCTGCTGCATGGCGCCAATCGACCCCATGCCGCGGTAGCTTTTGTAGCTGCGGCCCTGGAATAACACAACCTCACCAGGCGCCTCTTCGGTGCCGGCAAACATGCCGCCCATCATGACCGAGCTGGCACCCGCTGCGATAGCCTTGGCGATGTCGCCGCTGTAGCGAATGCCGCCGTCCGCAATCAGCGGAACGCCGGTGCCTTTGAGCGCAGTGGCTACGTTGTCGATAGCCATGATTTGCGGCACGCCTACACCCGCCACGATGCGGGTGGTGCAGATGCTGCCGGGGCCGATGCCCACCTTCACCGCGTCTGCGCCGGCTTCAACCAATGCCAATGCGGCAGCACCTGTGGCGATGTTGCCGCCAATGACGTCGACCTGCGGATAGTTCTTTTTGACCCAGCGCACCCGCTCAATCACGCCGTGGCTGTGGCCGTGGGCGGTATCCACCACAATGGCGTCCACCCCCGCGCGCACCAGGGCGGCAACGCGCTCTTCAGTGCCCTCGCCCACCCCCACGGCTGCGCCCACGCGCAACTTGCCTTGTGAATCGCGCGCTGCGTTAGGAAAGCTGGTTTGCTTGGTGATGTCTTTAACGGTGATCAGGCCTTTCAGCTCAAAGGCATCATTGACCACCAGGAGCCGCTCAATCTTGTGCTGATTGAGCAAAACCTTGGCCTCCTTGAGGGTGGTGCCATCGGGCACGGTCACAAGCTTATCGCGCGGCGTCATGATCTGGCTAACGGGAATGTCATAGCGGGTTTCAAACCGCAAATCGCGCCCGGTTACGATCCCGACCACCTTGCCACCGTCGCACACCGGAAAGCCTGAAACGCCGAGCTGCGCCGACAAATCCATCACTTGGCGCACCGTGTGCGTCGGTGTGATAACGACCGGATCGCGCAAAACGCCCGACTCGTACCGCTTTACCTTTGCAACCTGGGCCGCCTGCTCGGCCGCGGTAAGGTTTTTGTGAACTATGCCGATGCCGCCCTCCTGGGCTATTGCGATGGCCAATCTGGACTCGGTTACGGTGTCCATGGCGGCTGATACCAGCGGCAAATTCAGCGCGATATTGCGGGAAAACTGGGTGGAAAGTGAAGTGTCCTTGGGCAGGACTTGGGAGAACGCTGGCACCAGCAACACATCGTCGAAGGTGAGCGCTTTGCCGAGAAGGCGCATGGTCAAAGCTCCAAAAAAACGATTGTACCCGCGCCTTGAAGGCCGTTCGGTGCACCAGGGTGTCGACAAACGGCGACTCTGGCAAGCCAGACGGAGCGGCGCAACAGGGAAATCCGGCTCCGCGGCGTTAAACTCGCCTGCATGAAGCTGACCCTAACTTTCCGCGTATTTTTGCTGTCGTTGGCCTGCTCGTTTGGTACGGCCGCTGTCGCCCAGTGGCAATGGATTGACAAGGATGGCCACAAAGTCTTCAGCGATCGCGCACCGCCGGTCGAGATTCCACAAAAAAACATCCTGAAGCAGCCGTCGGGAAGCGTTAGTGCACAACCGTCCGTCGCTGAAGCCGCGACAGCGCCAGACGGGACGACGCCTGAGACATCTGCCCCAGCGGGTGAAGGGCTGAAGGTTTCATCTACAGACAAACAGCTTGAAGAGAAGAAAAAGCAGGCTGAAGCAGCCGAAGCCGCCAAGGTCAAGGCCGACCAAGAGCGCGTTCTGAAGGCCAAGATCGAGAACTGCGCACGTGCCAAACAGGCCAAAGCTACATTTGACTCCGGCGTAAGGGTCGCGAGAACCAACGCCGCTGGCGAACGTGTGGTGATGGATGACGCAGCACGTGCGGCTGAGACCCGCAGAATTCAGGCCATCATCGACTCGGACTGCCGTTAAAGCAGGGGCCCCGCCGGATCAGTAACCGGCTTTGGCGCCTTTGCGTTTCTTCGCGAACAAACCAGTAGACCGGGCGCCCTGTTTAACGAACCGTTCGCGCCTGGCGACTTTTGGGTCTACCCGCAATCCCCGGTAAATCTCCAACCGGTCCCCGTCGATCAGCAGGTGCTGAAGCCCCACTTTCTTACCCCAAACACCGACCGCTGGCCGGGCTGCGGCAATCCCGGGAAATTGCGCTAAAACGCGACTGGCCTCAAGCGCCTTGAGCACACTGCTGCCATCTGGCAGGCTGACTGCTACGTCATGGACCACACGCGGTGACGGCGAATAAACGACCGTAACGTTGATGGTCATGTCATTCTCCGTAAACCTGCTCGGCCCGTTTAACGAATGCATCGACCAGACTAGCGGCTATTTTGTCGAAGACCGGTCCCACCAGCTTGCCCAGCGCGACGTTGTCAAAACCGTAATTGAGCGCTAGTTCCACGCGGCAGGCACGTCGGCTGCCGTCGCCCAACTTCATAAAATTCCACTGCCCATCAAGTCTGGAAAAAGGTCCTTTAACCAGCTCGATGGCAACTTTCTCGCCAGCCACATGGGTGTTACGTGTGATAAAGGTCTGGCGAATGCCGCCAAAGGCGATGCCCACTTCAGCGGTAATGCCGTCTTCAGCCTCGCTGACGACCTTGGAATGGTCACACCATGGCAAAAACTCCGGATATGCAGGCACATCGATGACCAGGCGGTACATTTCCTGAGGGCTGTACCAGATCAGGACGGACTTCGTGACGGTTTTCATAGAATGGAGGCCTGCGCGGGATTGTAGACAAGCCTTGTACGCATGACTGACAACCCCACTTGTATCCCATGGCCAAAAAATCTGACCCCACATCCGCTAAAGGCGCACAAAAGGCCACCCGCATTGCCGACAACAAAAAGGCCGCTTACAACTATTTTTTTGAAGAGCGTTTTGAGGCTGGTCTGGTGCTGGAAGGCTGGGAGGTCAAGTCTTTGCGCGAAGGCAAAGTGCAGCTCACTGACGGCTATGTGGTGATTCGCGGTGGCGAGCTGTTTCTGATTGGTCTGCAGATCAACCCCCTCCATACTGCCTCCAGCCACGTCAGCCCGGACAAGGTCCGCACCAAGAAGCTGTTGATGCACAAAGCCGAGATCAGGCGGCTCGTGGGCAAGGTAGAGCAAAAAGGTTACACGCTGGTACCAGTCAACCTGCACTGGAAAGGCGGCAAGGTGAAATGCGAGATTGCCCTGGCCAAAGGCAAAGCAGAGCACGACAAGCGAGACACCATTAAAGACCGTGAAGGCAAGCGTGAGGTGGAGCGAGCGATGAAATCGCGCGACAGATAAATAATTACGCCCCGATGGAATAAACGGGCACCAGATAGTGTTTATCTGGTTGCAGACCCTTTTGTCTGCCTATTTCCATTCTGGAGAAACCCATGAAATTTCGCTCAATCGCGCTGCTCGGAACCGTCACCATCGCCGCCCTCGCCGGCTGCGCCTCAATGGGTGGCTCTGCGCCCGCCAACGTAGCCAATGGCATGCTGGTAGGTGCGAACGGCATGACACTCTACACGTTTGACAAGGATGTCCAAAGCAGTGGCAAGTCGGTTTGCAACGGCCCATGCGCAGCCAATTGGCCACCTCTGATGGCTTCTGACTCCGACAAAGCCAGCGGGGACTACTCGGTGGTAACCCGGGACGACGGCAAGAAGCAATGGGC
>JAHEBY010000329.1 GCA_024642025.1 Comamonadaceae bacterium
CCGCCGGCCAACCCGCACGCAGCCACGGCACCACGGTATTTGGTGGTGGCACAGGCGTTGGCCAATGTGTGGCTGCCAACCGTATCAACAACGCCCGCCCAGCGTTCACGCCCAATTGGTTTTCCGGGCGAAGACAGCTCGCTGCGGTCCATCACACTGGCTGCGCCAAGCGCCGTGAGAAACGGCGTCTCGGCGACCCGCCCGGTCGATGCCACCACGGTATAGCCCAGGCGGGCCAGCAAGGCGATGGCCACGCTGCCCACGCCACCGTTCGCGCCCGTGACCAGTATCTCGCCATGCCCGGGCTTGATGCCATGCTTCTCCAGCGCCATCACGCACAGCATGGAGGTATAACCTGCGGTGCCAATGGCCATGGCCTGGCGCGCGGTGAACTGCTCGGGCAGACGGACCAGCCAATCGCCCTTGACACGGGCGATCTCGGCCAAGCCGCCGGTATGCGTTTCACCAACGCCCCAGCCATTGAGCACCACCTTGTCGCCCGGCTTCCAGTTCGCATGGTTGCTGTGTGTGACGGTGCCCGCAAAATCAATGCCGGGGATCATGGGAAAGCGCCGCACCACCGGCGACTTGCCAGTGATGGCAAGCCCGTCCTTATAGTTGAGTGTGGACCATTCGACGCGCGCGGTGACGTCGCCCTCGGACAGCGTCGCATCCTCTATCGACTGCAGTGTTGCCTTGTAACCCGAATCGTCTTTGGTAATCAATATGCCCTTGAACACGTTGTCTCCTGTTGTTGCCGCGCCTGCGGATGGCGTCGTGCAACAGGATACCGCACGACACCCCAAGCAGGAAACGCAGTCAAACCACACGCCGAATACCGGCTAAACACTCTTACACTTCAGCATCTTCACCGCAAATCTGACCTAACCCGACGCACTTCCATGACCAGCAAGACTCCCCTCTCCCACTCCATGCAAGGCAAAGTGGCCGTGGTCACCGGCGGTACCCAGGGACTGGGTGCCGCCATCGCAACGCTGTTGGCAGAGCGTGGTGCCCGCGCCGTCCTGATTTGCGGTCGCAACCAGGAGAAAGGGCATGCGCAGGCTGAGCGCCTGCACAAAACCGGCGCAAAAGCGGTGTACGTGCCGGCGGACCTGGCTCTAGTTGAAGACTGCCGTAACGTCATCGCCCAGGCAGACCAACATTTTGGGCGCGTCGACATACTCGTTAACGCGGCTGCCATCACCGATCGCGGCAGCATTCTGGACACGCCACCCGAGTTGTTCGACCGCATGTTTGCCATCAATGTTCGGGCCCCCTTTTTTTTGATGCAGGAGGCTATTGCGGTGATGCGGCGCGAAGGCACCGAAGGCAGCATCGTCAATATCGGCTCCATGTCCGCCATGGCGGGCCAACCGTTTCTGGCGGCCTATTGCACCTCCAAGGGAGCGCTGGCCACGCTGACCCGCAACACCGCCTATGGGCTATTGCGCAACCGCATTCGCGTCAACGGCCTCAACATCGGCTGGATGGCTTCAGAGGGAGAAGACCGCATCCAGCGCGAGTTCCACAAGGCCGATGCCGATTGGCTTGAAAAGGCAGCGGCCACGCAGCCCAATGGCCGCCTGGTTGATCCGCGCGAGGTGGCGCAGGCCGTGGCGTTTTTGTGCAGCGATGAGTCCGGCTTGATGACGGGCTCGGTTATCGAGTACGATCAATCCGTGTGGGGTGCATACGATGGGTCGCCGCATCCTGCAGCGCCCATGTAAGCCCGCTTTATTGGTTGCTAGATCCCAAGAATTTTCTTGGCTTCATCAAGTCTTTTAACAGATTCCGCGTGTTTGCCTTCCTTGTGGAGCTTTTCGCCTTCCGAACGCAGTGACATAACCTTCGTCATGTCTGCTGCGGCCAAAGCCGGTTTGGTTGCCAGTTTGGCGTCGATGGCTGTCATCGCGCCGGGGCAACTGAAAGCGAAAGCGGAGCTTGCGGCAAATGCCAGGATAAATATGGCTGATTTCTTCATGATGCTGTGACCTCATAGAGCGCCAGAACATGCTGGCATGATTATTCTGGGCCAGATGCCGAATACCATCAAACGCTACCGTCAAATCATTTCCGGCTGTAGTGTTTTTCGGCAAGTTATTATTTGCCCTCTGAAAAGGGCCAACCAATTAGAGGGGGCTACATGACGCCACAGAGCTTGCTCAAGCATCTGGACACGGGGCAACCGTGGGACGCCTTGCCCAGCGCTGAATCTGGCCTGGACATGGCTGCGGCGTATCAGGCCGCGCTGGCCGTGCGGCAGCTGCGCATCGATCGAGGCGACGTTCCGCGCGGCTTCAAACTCGGCTTTACCAACCGCAACATCTGGGAGCGGTATCAGGTGTTTGCACCAATCTGGGGTACGGTTTGGGACGGCACGCTCACCTACTGCGAGCGCCATGCCAAGGTGTCGCTGGCCAATACCTGCCAGCCCCGGCTGGAGCCTGAAGCCGTGTTTGGCATGAAGTCAACGCCCAAGCCGGATGCGACGCTGGATGATCTTTTCAATGCCATCGAGTGGGTTGCGCCTGGCGTCGAGATAGTGCAATCGCATGCGAAGGACTGGAAGTTCACCTCCGTCGACACCGTGGCGGATGGCGGGCTCCATGCGCGCCTCCTGGTTGGACACAAAGTCGCGGTCAGCAGCATTGCCAAAACTGCGCAGGCATTCAACGAACGCATGGCGGCGGCTACCGTCAACCTCACGAACGACGACGAAGTGGTGGACGACGGCAGCGGTGCCAATGTGATGGAAAGCCCGCTATTGGCGCTCCAGCACTTCCTGATTGAGCTGCGCAAATGCCCTGGTGCGCCGGAACTCGTGGCGGGCGACGTGGTTACCACAGGCACCTGGACAGACGCCTGGTCGGTCGAAGCCGGCGAGCAGTGGATTGCCGAGTTCAGCGCGCCACTGTCACGCCTGAGCGTAGAGTTTCGCTAGGTTTTTGGAGCCGGCGGCCCCGACTAGTCTCGGAAAAAGGCTTCCACTGTGCCCTTGAGCTTGATCAGCAGCGGCTTGCCTTTTCGGTCCAGCGTCTTGCCCGCGGGCACCTTGATCCAGCCTTCGCTTACACAATACTCTTCAACATCAACGCGCTCGTTGCCATTGAAACGAATGCCAATGTCGTGCTCGAACACAGCCGCAACGTGGTGCGGGCTGCGCGGGTCGGCAGAGAGATGATCCGGCAGCGTCGGACGCGCAGGCTTGGCGGGTGATGTGGCGTCTGTGTTCATGGGTAACCATTATCAACGCGGCGCCAGAATCGACATGGTGATGCGTGAGACGCAGGTGAGTTCGCCAGCATCATTGGTCAGGTCAATCTGCCAAACGCCCGTGGTTCGCCCGATATGCACTGGCTTGGCAACGCCCGTCACCCAGCCACTGGTCACGCCCTTGATGTGGTTGGCGTTGATGTCCAGCCCCACCGCCCGGTAAGCTTCTGGCGCGCTGAAGGCTGCGCCGCAAGAGCCCAGCGTTTCGGCCAGCACCACGGACACCCCGCCATGCAGAAGGCCGTAGGGCTGGCGCGTGCGATGGTCCACCGGCACCCGGCCGCGAATAAAGTTGTCGCCCACTTCCAGAAACTCCATGCCCAGCCAGGCTACGGCAGTATCAGCATGAATTTCGGCAAGCAGCTCAACCGATATG
>JAHEBY010000330.1 GCA_024642025.1 Comamonadaceae bacterium
TGGATATCAAGGTGCAGCCCGTTGTGCTGCAGCAGCACGGCAGACGGGTTGGCGCCGTTGCCCTGAAACCCCACGAACTGCTTGGCGTCTTTCAGCCCCGTGGTTTTGCCGCCTTTGAGTGTGACGACCAGCTTGCCACCTTTGACTGCATAGCCGACCGAATCAATATGAGAGCCTTTGGCCAGCGGCGCCGTGCGGTCGAGCACGTAACGGGCGTATTCAATGACCTTGGCACCGCGCTTGGGGTTGTAGGCCTTGCCCTTTTCGGCGCCATCGGTCTCGGGCAGCACGTCGGTGCCGTACAGCGCGTCATACAGGCTGCCCCAGCGCGCGTTGGCGGCGTTTAGCGCGTAGCGTGCGTTCAGAATCGGCACCACCAGCTGGGGGCCGGCCTGCTTGGCCAGCTCGTCATCCACATTGGTGGTGGTGATCTTTACGGCCTTGGGTACGGGCACCAGGTAGCCAATTTTTTCCAGAAAGCTGCGGTAGGCCTTCATGTTTTTGATGGGGCCGGGGTTGGCTTTGTGCCAGGCATCCTGTTCGATTTGCAAACGGTCACGTTCGGCCAGCAAGGCCAGGTTTTTGGGCGCCAGATCGGCCACGATGGCGTCAAAGCCCTTCCAGAACGTGGCGCTGGCAACGCCGGTGCCGGGCAACACCTTCTCTTCGATCAGTTGATACAGGTTGGTGGCAACTTGCAGGCCGTGGACGCGGGTACGTGCGGTCATGGGGAATTTCTCTCCTTCGAAACTAGAAAAAACAAAATCAGAAAAACGAAAGCACGTCGTGCAGGTTCGAGCCGGTGCGCGTGGGCTCTGTGCCCAGCTCTTCAAACGGTGCGTTCTGGCGGTTTACCCACAGCGTCTGGTAGCCGAACCAGGTGGCGGCCAGTGCGTCCCAGCTGTTGCTGCTGACAAAAAGAATCTGGCTGGCTGGCAAGCCACAGGCCTTTTCGCCCAGTGCGTAGGTGTCTGGGTGCGTTTTGAATTTGCGGATCGGGTCGACACTGATCACGTGGTCCAGCACGTCCTCCAGGCCAGCGGATTTAACCGACGCGGCCAGCATGGCTGTATCGCCGTTGCTCAAAATGCCCGTGGGAATGCCTTTGGCGCGAAGTGCCAACAGAACCTCACGGTTTTCGGGGAACGCGGTCAGCTGGCGGTATTGATTCATCAACTGTTCAATTTCATTATTTTTAGCATCAAATTGACCTTCAGCCCCCGTGGATTGTGCGCCAATAGCTATCTTCTTTATAGCATAAATCAGCGCCGCCCGGGTAAGCTCCCAAAACGGCCGGTAATGGGCGCCATGGTTGCAGGTCGTCACCAGTCGGGTGTATTCAATCTGCTTGTCACGCCATAAAACGCCAATGGCCTGACCATGGCCGGGGAACAGCTTTTCCGCAAGCTGGCCCACGCTGTAGACGTCCAACAAGGTGCCGTAAGCGTCAAACAAGACGGCTTTGGGCTGCGGAAGGGTTTGGGTGCTTTTATCCATCCCCATACTGTATTGGATACCCAGCCGCGAATTAATGACCTGCCAAGACGATGATCCATAACCAAACCGGCCGTAATCGCCGTCAGTGGGCCCCATTGGCACACAAATTGCGCCCAACCCAGTGCAAGCGCCGGGTTTTGTACGCTTCGGCACCCCATTCTGAACAACTGGAGTAATCACCCATGAATCGCAATGATGTCACCGAGAAAATAATTACCACCAAAGTGTCAAAAGGCCTGACCTGGGAGTCTGTCGCAAAGAAGGTCGGAATGAGCAAGGAATGGACCACGGCAGGTTGCCTCGGGCAAATGACCTTCGACGAAAAGCAGGCCAGGGTGGTTGGAAAGATTTTTGGGCTTAACGCAGAGGAGCAAAAGTGGCTGCAAACTGTCCCTTACAAGGGCTCCTTGCCTACTGCCATTCCGGCCGATCCGCTGATTTACCGTCTTTACGAGCTGGTCAATGTTTACGGCACGACGATCAAGGAACTCATCCACGAGGAATTTGGTGACGGCATCATGAGTGCCATCGACTTTTCCATGGATATCGTGCGTCAGCCCGACCCCAAAGGGGACCGCGTCAATATGGTGCTCTCGGGCAAATTCCTGCCGTATAAAAGTTACTGAAGCGGTTTTGCAACCGCCCCAAAATGATGCGGGCCAATTCGATTTGGTGGCTTCACGACTGCCAACCAGTCGGGAGGACGTTTGCGAGTTGATGCATTCCACAGGCGAGGCAGGGGGCCGGGCGAAGCATCAAAAAAGTTCAGGCGAGTGCGTCCTGGCCCGATTGTTGCAGTGCAACATTGCGGTGGTTGCCCTTGAGCGCGTTTCTGGGTGCTGCTTTATCAAATGTCAACCTGTTTGAAAGGATGCGTCATGTCATACCTAGTGCCTTCGGAGTTTGTTACCAAGATGGTGGATGCCGGTGAATCCAAAATCTTCATGTCCACTCGTGACACGGTCATCAGGGCCTATATGGCGGGCGCCATTCTGGCTCTGGCCGCAGTGTTTGCCGTCACCATCAACGTGCAGACGGGGTATTCAATCATTGGCGCCATCCTGTTCCCGGTTGGTTTCTGCATGCTCTATCTGCTGGGATTTGATCTGCTGACGGGCGTTTTTGTCCTGACGCCGCTTGCGCTGATCGACAAGCGGCCGGGTGTGACGGTTCAGGGCGTCTTGCGCAATTGGGGCCTGGTATTTGTCGGCAACTTCATGGGTGCATTTACGGTAGCATTTTTAATGGCCATCGTCTTCACATTTGGCTTCACGTCGCCGCCGGACAAGGTGGGCACCGTCATCGCGGGCATTGGCGAGGCGCGTACGCTGGGCTACGCCAGCCATGGTGCAGCGGGTATGCTGACCCTCTTTGTGCGGGGGATGCTTTGCAACTGGATGGTCTCGACCGGCGTGGTGGGCGCCATGATTTCTACCCATGTTACGGGGAAGGTCATCGCCATGTGGATGCCGATCATGGTGTTTTTCTTCATGGTCTTCGAGCACTCGGTAGTCAACATGTTTCTCTTCCCGTCGGCATTGCTGATGGGCGGCAAGTTTTCCGTCATGGACTACCTGATCTGGAACGAAATTCCCACCGTGCTGGGCAATCTGGTGGGTGGGCTGACGTTTACCGGCTTGACGCTTTACGCCACCCATGTGCGTACCGCTGCCAAGCGTGCGGTCGTGTCACGCCCTGCCATGGCCTGATCAATCTGGCTGCTGTCGCGCCGTATCTGCGAGGGATCGTCGTGGAGTCTCGGCCCGTCAAGGGCACGGGACTCCATTTGCGTTGAAATGGCGAAATCTCTGAAGGTCTCGGTGGGCCAATGCTCCAGCAAGGGGCGAAAGGCGGTGAATCAGGACTTCCACGGCATCTTGGTGCCCCAAGAGCCACTGCTGACAACCAAAGGGATTGCCATTGCGTTGGCAGACGGCATCGGCAGCAGCGATGTCAGCCACATCGCTGCCGAGTGCGCAGTGAGAAGCTTGCTGGACGATTATTACTGCACCTCTGCAGCGTGGCCGGTGCGCCGCTCGGTCGAGCGGGTCATCACCGCATCCAACGCATGGCTGCATTCCCGGACCCGGCAGAGCCAGTACCCGCATGATTCGGACCGGGGCTATGTGTGCACACTCAGTGCGCTGGTCATC
>JAHEBY010000025.1 GCA_024642025.1 Comamonadaceae bacterium
CTCCAGCTCCAGCTCCAGCTCCAGCTCCCGCTCCCGCTCCCGCTCCAGCTCCCGCTCCAGCTCCCGCTCCCGCTCCCGCTCCAGCTCCAGCTCCGACATCAATTGCAAATATGCAGCCAGGGCAGTGGATGGAGCTGCCAGGTACCAAAATTCGCTCTGTTCTTCCGAGCACGCCCCAACAGGGCTACGCCCCAAGTATTGTTTATGCGTGGAGTGGCGGGACTGTGGATACTGCACGCAATCGTCTGCTTGTGTGGGGTGGTGGCCACAATGACTATTGGGGCAACGAAATGTATGCTCTGGATCTGGGTACTTTGACTGTGCAGCGCATTGTTGAGCCCAGTACCCAGACTAATTCGTCCAACTGCAGCTCGGCTTTGCCAGATGGCTCGCCTACGTCCCGCCATACTTATGATGGGCTGGCCTATATTTCCCATGCTGACCGTATGTTTTCAGTTGGAGGTTCCAAAGCACCATGCGGGTATGGCGAAACGGCAAGCTGGACCTACGACTTCACGGCAAGAAAATGGCAAATGGTAGTGGCCAATTCGGCGCCCACAACCCAATATGGCACTATGGCCGAGTACGACCCTGCGACCAAACAGGTCTTTGTTAAAGATAACTATTCTTTTTATTCTTACTCACTGGAAACAAACAAATACACTCAATTAAATACGGCTGATCAAAGTGTTGACTACCACCTTTCGGCAACGATTGATACCAAGAGGCGCAAATTCGTCATGATCGGCAATGGGGTTCAGATCATTGATCTGTCCACCTATAAGATGACAACTATTCCCACAATTAATGCGCCAGGTTTTGTGACATCGAAGGCGTCACCCGGTATTGGATACGATTCAGTTGCGGATCGAATAGTTGCTTGGTCTGGCGGGAGCAACGTCTATGCTTTAGACATGGACAGCGGCGTATGGACGCAGGTTGCCACCAACGGCGGACCATCCGCCGGACCTCAGGGAAACGGCACGTTTGGTCGGTGGGGCTATGTGCCGCAGTATCGCGTCTTTGCGCTCATTAACGATATTGACCAAAACGCATGGGTCTTTCGGCTTTCGAAATAAGTCAGCGTAGATATTCGCATTCAATTTTTTACCATTTAGTTTATTGCTGTGTTTTCTGTTCAATCTCATTTGTCTCGGCCGAGTATTCGTCTCAGTCAGGTCGGTCTTATTCCATTGGCAACAATACTGCTGATTGGTACGCTGACAGCCTGTGGAGGTGGTGGAAGTGTTGGTGAGGCTACGACACCACTCACGACAAAACCAACGCCAACGCCAACGCCAACGCCAACGCCAACGCCAACGCCAACGCCTACGCCTACGCCTACGCCTACGCCTACGCCTACGCCTACGCCTACGCCTACGCCTACGCCTACGCCAACTGCCTGTGACTCTGCGGCTGGCCGTGTTTTACAAGTCGGACCTGGCAAAGCCTACCCAGTTCCTAGTTTGGCTGCGGCTGCCTCTCAGGCAGGGGATACGATTCGAATTAGCGCTGGTGACTATAGGGGTGATGTGGCAACTTGGTCGGTCAGTAATTTAACAATTTGCGGGATTGGCGGTCGCGCCCGGCTTTTTGCGGACGGCAAAAGCGCCCAAGGCAAAGCGATATGGGTTATAGCTGGATCAAATATCACCATCGACGGATTGGAGTTTCATGATGCGAAGGTAACTGATCAAAATGGGGCGGGCATTCGAGCTGAGCATGGAGGTAGCCTCGTAATTCGCAACAGTGGATTTTTTGACAATGAAAATGGCATACTGGGCGGTGATGGCTCATCTACGGTAACTATTGATCGATCAGAGTTTGCCCGAAATGGATATGGTGATGGCTACTCGCACAATATATATATTGGGCAAGCTGCACGCTTGACTGTAACTTCCAGCTATTTTCATGAAGCCAAGATTGGTCACAATCTGAAAAGCCGTGCGATGGAAACCCATATTGAGAATAGCTACTTTATGGACGGCCCAAACGGCACTTCTAGCTATTTAGTTGACTTTCCGAACGGGGGCAAAGTGTACATGCGGGGCAACTTGTTTCATAAAGGGCCCAATGCCGACAATTCCACTGCTATCTCTTATGGTGCTGAAGGACTAAATTGGAGTTCGAATACTCTTGAAATGATGCACAACACCGTGGTAATTACCCGATCAGGTGGTGCCTTTATAGGCGCGCCAGGCAATACGCAGTCGCTGAAACTTACTGCAAATATCTTTGCCGGTACGAATAATCCTGCCCTGATCACGGGAGGCTTCTCTATCGGAAATATTGTGCAGCGCGACAATTTCATTGATTTGGCCAGCAAATTCCCCGGCGCGAGCAACATAGCTACCCCAAATTTTTTGCCGAGTTCTGGACTTTTGCCACAATTTAGTTTAAGCAGCGAGCCTGATCCGACCTATACCGTCGACGCGCCGCATCCGTTCACCTTGAGGACCATTCCCAGCGGCAATCGCGTTGGCGGGGCGCTGCAGATGGCGCTGTAAGTGATCAGTTCTCCTAGGTTCATCTAGTCGGTGGGTTGGTATCTGAAGCGACTCCAAAGGTCACGCCACCAAAATACTATGGTCCTCAGAAGTGAAGTCTCCTGTCAGAAAATTCTACATGTAACAATCGAAAACTGGCTGTAGCGTCCAGTGGGCTTCCCCCAATCCCCGTACCAATCGAATTTCCAGAAGTCCAAGGTTTGCAAAGTTAGCGGATCGCTGGTTCTTGGGTGACTGGTTGTATTGAATTGCCAGTTAACTGGCGATTCAATGCGGCGAATGTTGCCGCAGGCATACGCCCGCAACTGCTGAGGGGTCAGACCTCGTTGTACGTCCTCCAGGTGGCGATGGCTTGGCGGGCCTGCTCTAAGGACTCAAACCAGTTCTCATCCAGGCATTCGTCCCGAAAGGCTCGCTTGAAGCTTTCGATGTAAGCGTTTTGCGCTGGGCAGCCGGCTCGATCAGGATGTGTCTTATGCAGTGCTTTTGCACCCAGGTCATGAATGCCCAGCACGTGAACTCCGGTCCGTTGTCGGTTCTGACCTCCTGGGGGTAACCCCTAAACGTAGCGGCCCGGTCCAGTAACCGGGTGACATACGCGCCGCAAATGCCGAAGTCTGCCGTGATATCCACACACCCGTGACTGAAGTCGTTAGCCACCGTGAGGCGATTGATGCGCCGTGAGATGGAGCCTGGGCGGCAGATGGCATCTGACACAAAATCCATGCTCCAGATTTGGTTGACCGTCAGGGCAGCCACCAGCGGCACGCGCACGCCGATGCGCTTGCTCTTCTTGCGTTTCCTGATCGACAGGCTTTCCGCGGCGTAGAGGCGGTACACCCGCTTGTGGTTGATCCTAGGGTAATGCGGGCCCAGCACGTCGCGGATCATGCGGAAGCCCCATCGTCTGCGGGCATGGGCCGTCTCAATAATCTTGTCACGCAGCTTCACATTTAGGGCACTGGTTTGGCCCTAATGGCTGTAAGTATCGTGGCTTAGTCTCACAAGGGCACAGGCGTGACGTTCGGACAGGTGGCGTTCAGTGACCATGGTCAGAACTGCCACGCGTTTGACCTGTGTAACTAGCGCTTTGTGCCAAAGACGCTCTTAAGGGCGTGGATGTCCAGGTGGGCCTTGGCCAGCAGGCTCTTGAGTTTGCCGTTCTCCAGCTCGAGCTCCTTGAGTCGCTTGGCTTCAGAGGCAACCGTGCCACCGTACTTGGCGCGTCATTAGTAGAACGAGGTGTCACTAAAGCCGTGTTTGCGGCTAATCTCCTTGATCGGCATGCCGGCCTCGGCTTGCCTCAAAAAGCCAATGATTTGTTCTTCGCTGTATTTGCTGGTTCTCAGGTCCATCATTCTCCGGGTTGATGGACTTCTTGGAAATATCACTGGTACGGTTTATGAGGGGCAGATCACGGCCACTCCTTTGCAAGCCAGTTCAACTGAAAAATGTTAGATCAACAATCCGGAAGCCGCCCGACTCCAGCCTGCAAGTGTCGGGATATGACGGATACCTCACGCCATTCTCAAAATTTGTTTGAGCCTTCTCATTTCCCGTGGCGATTTGTTTTCATTGCGCTCCCTTACGCATCAGTACCACACCGATCGTTTCAAAGAGCACAACAAGGTCAAGAAAAAGGGTATGGTGTTTGACGTAATACAGGTCGTATTGAAGCTTCTCGGCGGCGTCCTCTACAGAGGCCCCATATTGATAGCGCACTTGCGCCCATCCCGTAACGCCCGGCTTGACACTTTGGCGAACTGCGAAATAGGGTATTTCCTCCGTAAGCTGATCGACAAAATAAGGGCGCTCTGGACGTGGCCCCACGAGGCTCATTGCACCACTTAACACGCTGAAAAGTTGGGGCAATTCGTCGATGCGGAGTTTGCGGATCACGCGCCCGACCTTCGTCACGCGGTCGTCAGTTGCAGATGCCCACCGAGGCTTGCCATCTTTCTCTGCATCGGTTCGCATACTTCGGAATTTAACGACGTTGAAGGTGCGCCCGTTGAGCCCTACGCGCTCCTGTAGATATAGGATGGGTCCTCCACTCTCAAGCAGAATCAAAATCCCAGTAACAATCATGACGGGTAGTGTGAGAACGATAAGAATCACCGCACAGACTATGTCAAAGATTCGCTTCACGGCAGTGCGCACAAATCCTTGCCGGAACCCGTCGCCAAAAATCAACCATCCAGCATTTACAGAGTCAAGCCTGATTTGCCCCAGTGTTTTCTCAAAATGGGTTGTAATGTCGACAACCCTAACGCCTTGTAGCTTGCAATCCAACAACTCCCGAAGCGGCATGCTGCCCCCGCGCCGCTCAGACACGGCTACGACAATCTCGTCGATCTGCTCTTCAATTACGATGTCTGTAAGAGATTTCTCGGCAGATAGGAGGCCCCAGGCCGATATGTCCGCAACCACTTCGTTCGGGCTTGCGTAGTAGCCCACCAGATCAACATTGGGGTCGGACTTCGTCAAGCTCTTACCAACCAGCTTGGCCCTCGTGCCCGTCCCGACAACGAGTACGCGCTGCCTCATTAAAGATCGCGGAGTGGCATGCGTGACGTAAACCCGATGAGCCAGCATCAGAGCGACGCCCGCAAGCAACGTCGAAAGAAAGACTTTCCCGTTTAAAAGCTTTAACGGAGAAAATTGAAATATGAAGAAGACTAGGGGCAGCGACAGGCACAATGACAACACTGCACGAGCAGCTGACTGACCAATGGTGCGATTGTGAACACGCTGATAAAAGCCCAAGCTGGAATTGATAACTAAAATACCTGTAACCCACAATAAGGATTCGGTCACGTCAATCGACGATATCTTTGACAGATCTGCTGCCTGCGAAAGTAAGGCAACCACCAAAGCAAGCACCACAAGCCCCAGGTCAAGAAAAATCTGTAGGAGAGTCCGTTTGTGAAAATAGTGGTTGAATATTTTTATCAAGTTCACTCTCCCATATTTGAATCCAAAGGATTCACTATTCCCGTCCCTGGGATGAATCGTATTTGAGTATAGGTAGTAAGAACATGCTAGGCGTTCAAAGAGGCGTCGGCGAGGTGACTCGTTCAAATATTGCGTGAAATAGTGCACACCCCCCGGACTGGTTGAAGCAACCCGCCGGGCAATCGCTAACGTGCACACTCATAGGCAAAACCCGTGACTGGGTCAGCTACATCAATTACCTAGAAGGTATCGTCAGGACGAGCAGAAGACAAAAGCAACCCGCAATCATGCCAGAAGTCCCGGCCTGAAAAAGTGTTCCTAGCTCGAGTCCCCAAAAAACATACTGGCCAGATATCCGTAGCACAATTGATACGGCACACAACAAAAATCCTGAAGCGCCCGCCAATCGTCCAATCCATAGGAACACATTACTCACGAGAACCTCCCCTAGACAAGTACCTCAACGCATGCGGGATGCCCCAAAAACCCTTGAGGACTGGCACTCGCGCCATACGCACCAGACTGAAAAACGACTGCCAAATCCCCAACTCGTGCCACTGGTAGACGCATGAGATCAGCCAGAAGGTCCAGGGGCGTACATAGTGGACCGACCACAGATGCATTTTCCATCGGCATCGAACCTATCTTGTTCCCGATCATGACGGGGTAGTTCTTGCGAATTACTTGTCCAAAATTGCCAGATGCTGAGAGATGGTGATGCAGGCCACCGTCAATGACGAGAAAAACCTGTCCACGCGAGACCTTCCGGTCTACAACCCGGGCGATATAGACCCCCGCCTCACCGACCAGATACCGACCCAGTTCAATCACAAAAGAGGCGTCAGGAAGCTCATTCTGAGCCCGGTGGGCAAGCTGAGACAGATTTTCGCCGATAGGTGCCAAATCGAGTCTTTGCTCACCGGGAAAATACGGAATACCAAATCCACCACCCAAATTGAGAAACTTCACAGGCAAGGGCGCGTCTTGCGCTAGTCGCACGGCCAGCTCGTAGGACTTCAGTTGGGCGTCACAAATAGATTCGGCGCGTAAGTTTTGTGACCCCGCAAACAAATGAAAACCTTCAAACGCCAACCCGGCACGCCCAATGTCCGCCAGCAGCGCCGGTACCTGCTCCGCGTCCACACCAAACTGCTTGGGGCCGCCACCCATCTTCATTCCCGAGCCCTTGAGCTCAAAATCAGGGTTTACCCTTACGGCAACTCTTGCGGGGAGACCCAGGTCGCTAGAAATCACCTCCAGCTCCGACACTTCGCGAAACGATTCGACATTGACTAACACGCGCGACGCTACGGCCTGGCGAAGTTCAGCATTGCGTTTTCCCGGACCGGCAAAACTGACTTCACTTGGGTCGGCTCCTGCATCAAGTGCAATCTTTAGTTCACCTGCCGAAGCGACGTCAATCCCGTCGACCAAGCCGGCCATGAGTCCCACAACCGCTGGCATCGGGTTGGCCTTCATGGCATAGTGCAATTTGACCCCTTTGGGCAGCACTTCGCGCAGCTGAGCCACTCGAGCACGCAAAAGCGATCGGTCGTAGGCATAAAAAGGGGTTTGCCCCACGCGGGCGGCAAGGGCAGACAGTCTTTCGCCGCCAATCACTAACTCCCCGTCAATGACGCGGAATTGATTCATTGGGGCGTGCATGGGTAACTGACGTTCTGTAACGGACATAGATCGATTTCTATTTTGATTTCTGGGCGAGCCGCTACCTCGAGCGTGAATGCCGCTCCACCCAGTCGGCGGACAGGAGTTTGCGGTCAATTTTGCCGTTCGGATTGCGCGGTAGTGGCCCGGCTATGAACTCAATTCCAGTGGGAACCATGTAGGCTGGCATACGCGCCCTACATTCAGACATCAATGAATTAATAGGTTCAGCCCCCGTCGAATCTTTGTTTGTAGCTATTACATGTATAGCATGTCCCAATGTTGGATGGTCCACTCCAAACGCCACACACTCTCCAACCATTTGTGTGGCGTAAAGAATTTCCTCCACTTCGGTCGGGCTTACCCGATAACCCGATGTTTTTATCATCTCATCGCGACGACCAATAAAGTACAAGAACCCTTCCGCGTCCATGCGCACAGTGTCCCCGGAAAAAACCGCATATTCGGGCAACTGCAAGCCAGCCTGGCGACCCGGCGCATCTGCGGCCAACAACTTGTACCGCTCCGCCGTTTTCTCCGAGTCGTTCCAGTACCCCAAGCCGACCAGTGCACCGCGATGCACCAGTTCGCCTGGCTCTTCCGGGCTGCAGGCCGAGCCGTCTTCACGCAGTACAAGAATCTCCGCATTGGGAATCGCCTTGCCGATGGAATCAGGACGCCGGTCAACCTCATCTGGCGGAAGATAGGTGGAGCGAAAAGCTTCGGTCAGACCATACATCAGGAAGGGCTTAGCTTTGGGGACCCGCTGACGCAACAGTGCCAGTGTTTCTCCAGGCATACGCCCGCCGGTATTGGCGAAATAGCGCAACCGGTCATTGATGCTTTCGTGCCATTCCAGCTGCGACAGCTGAATGTACAGCGGAGGTACCGCCGTCAAACCGGTCACCCCCTCGCGCTCCATCGACTTGAGGACATCGCGCGGCATCAGGTAGTTCAGCAGTACGACTCGCGCACCCACATGAAATGCTGTTGTCAATTGGCTGAAGCCTGCATCAAACGACAACGGAAGCGCGGCCAGCAATGTATCCTCTGGGTCATTTTCAAGGTAAGATGCGACGCTTTTGGCGCCCGTCACCATATTGCGATGCGACAGCACTACCCCTTTGGGCTTGCCAGTGCTACCCGATGTGTAAAGAATGGCGGCCATGTCTGTGTCGATCACCCGGTGTACGGCGCGAGTTGGACTCTTGAGCAAGTCACTCCAGTCAATCAACGCTAGCGGTCCAAGTCGACTTCCGTAAGCTGAACTCACTTTGCCTGCATGCGCTACCGAATCGGTCACTACCACATGACGCAAGTCATGGCACTCAGCGAGGACGTCCGTCATCAAGGCCAGCCGTTCAGGTGACGTAACGAATACGCGGACGTTGCAGTCCCGCAAAATGAATGCTACCTGATCAGGCTTGAGGAGGGGGTTGACTGGCACAAAAGCCGCCCCGGCAGCTGGCGCACCAAAACTGGCGATGACCGTTTCGAAACGCTTTTCAAGGTAAATGGCCACCCGCTCACCGCGCGCGATGCCCAACTGCATCAAGCCGGAGGAAAACTGGCGGACCTTGGCACTCAACTCGTTGTACGTGAGATTCGACTCGCCACTGGTCAGCGCAACCGCGCCAGGTGTGCGAGCGGCCGTCAGCGCAATCAATTCCGGCAAAAGTGTGGATTCGGTCATGGAAACTTAAAGACTGGAGCGGCGGTTGAAAAGTATCTCATGGCCCACGCCGATCTTTGGACCCTAAAATGCGGTAGCGTGGGTAGCACCCACTGCACTGTATGGGAGATCGAATTGAATATTACACAAGAGGTCCTTCGCATTCTTGACGAAGTCTTGAGTTTAAATGGGCGCGCAAATAGCTTTGCTGACGATACGCTTCTGTTGGGGGCGATACCGGAGTTGGACTCCATGGCAGTCGTGACGTTGATTACGACCTTTGAAGAGCAGTTTGGCTTTGTTGTTGACGATGATGACATTGATGGCTCTACATTTGCAACGGTAGGCTCCTTAACTGACTTTGTCACGAGCAAACTGACCGCGTAAGGTCAACCGCCCATCCCATGCAGCCGGAGGCTTTTTTTCTGCCGCTCAAATTGACTGGCTCAAAACAAATCAGCCAAAGATTCTGCTTATATTATCCAGCTCAACGCGATATAGAGCTTGGATTGGTGATTTACGTTCATCCTTTTGCCGAAGAGATGAACAAAGCCCGCCGGATGGCGGCTTTACAGTCGCGCGCGTTTGCCCAAGCGGGCTTCTCCGTTCTACAAATTGACCTGCTGGGCTGCGGCGACAGTTCAGGAGACTTCGCCGACGCCACTTGGCGAAACTGGGTGTATGACGTGGTGCAAGGTTGTCGCTGGCTGCTTAGCCACAGAGCCGGTCCGTCAGCCTCGGGCGATTCGACCCTTTGGATGTGGGGCCTTCGCGCGGGGTGCCTGGTCGCTGTAGAGGCTGCCAGGGAGTTGAACCACTCCTGTAACTTCCTGTTTTGGCAACCACCGGCCACCGGCAAACCGCTCCTACAACAGTTCATGCGCCTCAAAGCAGCGGGGAACATGCTGGACGGCCAGTCAAAAGGCGTAATGGAAATCATGCGCAAAACCCTCGCCAATGGGTCAACCGTCGAGATCGCCGGCTACATGCTGTCGCCTGCTCTTGCGTCGGGTCTAGAGCAGGCAGACCTTTCGCCCCCGAATAGCATCGGAGCAGGATGCCGCCTGGAGTGGTTTGAATTATCAAAACGGGATGACTTCGGCCTGAGTCCCGTCTCGGTCAATACCATTTCCAAATGGCAACAAGCGGGATTCCATGTTGGCAGCCGCGTTGTGCATGGGCCTGCCTTCTGGCAAACCAGCGAAATTGAGGAGGCTCCCGATTTAGTTGCAGCTACTACAAACGCCGTTCTGCGGATACCACATGAACTACACTGAAGAAGCTGTGCGCTTTGGATGTGGGGGCTCCACGCTGTTGGGGGTATTGGCAAGGCCAGAAACAGATGCCGAAACTGGTGTCATCGTGGTTGTCGGTGGGCCCCAGTATCGGGTCGGCAGTCACCGACAGTTTGTCTTGCTATCCCGTCAATTGGCTTCATCAGGTTACGCCGTTTTACGGTTCGATTACCGTGGCATGGGTGACAGCGAAGGTATGCAGAGAACTTTTGATACCGTCAGCACTGACGTTGCGGCTGCCATTGGCATTTTGCAGAATCAAGTTCCCTCAGTGAAGCGGATTGCCCTGTGGGGTCTATGCGATGGCGCTTCAGCGGCCTTGCTTTACTTCCATGAAACCCATGACCCGCGAGTGAGCGGGCTGTGTCTATTGAATCCCTGGGTTCGGTCAGTGGCAAGTCTTGCTAAAACCCAAGTCAAGCACTACTACAGTCGCAGGTTGCTGCAAAAGGAATTCTGGTACAAATTGATAAGCGGCAAAGTAGCGCTTCGCGCGATGGTTGATTTTGTCCAGAAGACTCGTTTGGCAGCATCTAGCGCAAACCAACATTCGTCAGACAAACAGCCATTTCAAAAACGCATGGCCGCAGCTTGGTGCGCTTTCCCAGGCGATATTCTGCTGCTTCTCAGTGGCGAAGATTACACTGCCAAGGAATTTCTGGAGGTCGCGAGCACGGACGATTCGTGGAAAGGCGCTTTGACCCATCCAAGTCTGGCGCGCTTCGACCTGCAATCCGCTGACCACACATTCTCCAGCGATGCCCTGCGGGCGTCAGTGGCGAATTTGACTCTTGAATGGCTTACTGTTGTGGCCAGCCAACATGATAAGTGAAACTGTTCAGAAATGCGCTGAATTACCAATTCGGAGGTAGGTGATCATGTACATCAGGAAGTCGACTCGAACACAAGTAGTCTCGGAAGTTATCTTGCCATCCCTTCTGCACGGACGACACCTCAGCCAGCTATTGGCGGTCCTGATATTCTCTATCACTAATGCTTTGCCTTCATATGCCCAGTCTGGCAATTCGGCGTGTGGCTCATTAATGAATGCTTACGGCCCATATGACTACCGTACCGACATAGATAAACTGCCTATCGTCCTGGCCAATCATTTCACAAGCGAAGTTGAAGCCCTGATTCGTGGAAAGACGGGGGAGCGGCCAGGAGCCGACATTGACTACACGCTGAGGGCAATTCCAAACAACCATCGAGCACTCATGGCAATGATGCGGCTTGGAGAGAAAGAAAAAACGGTCCAGCCGAACGGCTCTCGGTATACGGTCGAATGTTGGTTCGAAAGAGCGATTCTGTTCCGCCCTGACGATGCTATCGTGCGCATGATCTATTCGACCTACCTAAACTCCATTGAGCACACTTCAGAGGCCAACGAACAATTGGACATCGCGACCAAATACGCCCAAGACAATGCATTTACCCACTACAACATTGGATTGCATTACTTCGACTTGAAAAATTACGATAAAGCACTTCGACAGGCCCACAAGGCAATATCGCTTGGGTTTCCCCAAACGGCATTGCGCGATCAACTCCAGCGTGTTGGCAAATGGGCCGAGATCGAAGACTCGCCGTCCCGTCCTGCTAGTGCACCTGTTCAATAAACAAAGCACTCTGCGCCTCTCTGCGAATGCTAATGACGGCCAATAACAAACTCGAGGAGTCGAATCAAAAAGCTGAAGACAGTCTTAGTGTAGAAAAGTACTTGAATCCAGGTGACTTCCCTATTGACGTGGAGCAACTATTTACCGGCGGCGAAAAAGAAAACGTTGAATTCGGTGCGACATGGTACGGAAATCTGGTGAATACAGTATTTGCAGATGATGACGGTGTGCGCGTCTACGTCTTGAGAAAGCAGGGTAAGCCGGTGGTCGCGCTGCCTGTACGGGTTCGAATCACCGCCTTGAGCCATCAAGTGGAATCGCTTAGCAATTACTACACCTCAATCTATGCGCCAATCATTCAAGCAGATATCGAGCTGCACGACATGGTGTTCTTGTTACGTTCTGTAAGAAATGCTCATGCACCGATAAGGGCGATGAGATTTGCACCGATGGACCCGCAATCGAATCCATATCGCATCCTGCTGGACGCCCTTCAGGCGTTAGGATTAAGACCTTTTCAATTTTTCTGTTTTGGCAATTGGTACCAACCTGTTAGTGATGATTGGCCCGCTTACCTGGCAAGTCGGGAGGGGACAGTCCGCAGCACAATCAAGCGCATGAAGAAAAAGTTCGCAGCCAATGGAGGCGTGCTGGAGTTGGTCGAAGGTGGAGTGGACTTAGCCCGAGGTTTGGCCGCCTATGAACAGGTTTACGCAAAGAGCTGGAAAACCGCGGAGCCTTTTCCGAAATTTGTACCCAGTTTGATTCAAACCTGCGCTGAAAAGGGTTGGCTACGCTTGGGTATCGCCTGGCTTGATCATCAGCCTGTCGCCGCCCAACTGTGGATCGTAGCAAACAGACGAGCCAATATATACAAGCTTGCATACGACGAAGACTACAAAGCTTATGCATCCGGGACACTGCTCACGGCAATGTTAATGGAGCATTGCATGGGAAAAGACCAGGTTGCAGAAGTGGACTACCTTATTGGAGATGATCCTTATAAGAAGTCCTGGATGAGCCACCGGCGAGAACGCTGGGGAATTATTGCGTACGACCCAAAAACAATCGACGGCTTTATTGGCCTGAGTGAGGAGTTGCTCCGTAGAGCGCTTAAGGCACTGGCGGAGCTAATTGGGAAAATTCGGAGGCGACGCGTTCGATCTCACGTTTAGTCTGAGCCAGAGTTCTGTCAAATTTGGTCACAGTCCACAGATGGATGGACTGACTCAATCCGTTCCCAATGGCCGGTATGCGCTTACTCATACTCCAATGGACCCTCAGGGGAAATTTGACTCCAAATCCTCAAATAGCCGGCAATTTTTGGTATGCGGCGCTGAAACACTTTGTAACGAGCGTTGATTTCAGGTGTGAGATCATTGTGAGCTACAGATAAGTGCAGTGATTGCAAACTAGGCAATCAGGGAGTGGTTTGAGAGGAATGGCTATGAGCAATTGGGGAAATCGCGTTGAGTGTGAAGGTTTGCTGGTGTATCCCAACGCATCGGGCAGAGTGCGCTTGATGGTCACCGCGTCAGCGCTCGCCGTACTGGCCGCTTGCGGAGGGGGTGAGTCGGCGCCGGTCAATAGCCAGATTGCAGTTGTTACGCCAACGCCAACGCCAACGCCAACGCCAACGCCTACGCCTACGCCTACGCCTACGCCTACGCCAACGCCAACGCCAACGCCAACGCCAGTGGTAGCTCTTAGCGCCAACCCTAGTGCCGTATCCAGTGGAGGTAATGCCGTGCTCAGTTGGTCAAGCACCAACGCTACAAATTGTTCTGCTAGCGGCGCGTGGAGTGGGACCAAGGCGACAAGCGGTAGTGCGTCTAGTGGACCCTTGGTTGCGTCCAGTACATTCGCGATATCCTGCAGTGGCTCCGGGGGTATTGGTAGTGCGACGGCGAACGTCATAGTTGCCGGCGGGGGAGGAGCCTCGCAATCTGGCTTGAACTTCCCCAGTAACGGCGACAGTCCTAGTAATGCTTTCGTTGCCTTCCAGTTTCTGAATCCGCAAAACAACGGCCTGCCGATTTGGGGGGCTGACAACGGTGGGACGACTTACA
>JAHEBY010000331.1 GCA_024642025.1 Comamonadaceae bacterium
TGTGCCCTGAGCCAGTCGTCGTGCTGGCGTGTACATCTGCTGTCGTGCCGTGCCCAGTAGCCAACATGGTTTACACCGGAAATCTGACTGGTTCCGTAACGACAACGCCGTCAGCCCCAGCAGTCAGTGCAACACCGGCTTCGTTTTCTATTGGGTCGGCAGGAGCGACAGCCACTGTTTCGTTGCAAGGCAGCGCGCCGGGTGGAACTTACCTGTTAGGCGCGAGCGGCCTGAGCTCGCTGCCTCTAAACGGCACCAAGTGCTGGAATACAGCTACCAATTCTCAAAGCTGTGCGCTCGTCGTGACCAATACGCCCTGTGTCAGCAATTACGAATGCGTGGAAACGGGCGTTGCCTATAGCAATCTCACCACCACGCCATCTGCCCGCAACCCCCTTTACACCAAGCTGGCTTCGACGGACTTCAAGTTTGATGTGGTGGCAGTGCAGCCCGGCGGGGCGCAGGCTTCCACTTACGCTGCGCCAGCAAACGTTACTGTTGAGCTGTTTGACAACAGTACACCCCCGCCGCTTGGATGCAGTTCATACGCCAGCCCTGTAGCGAGTCAAAGTATCACGTTCGCATCCGGGGATGCCGGGCGTAAAACGGTCCCTGCGAGTTTCAACCTTCCGCGGGCATACCGGAAACTGATCTGTAGGGTTCGAGATGCCAATTCGGCTCCCACTATCTATGGATGCTCGTCAGACAACTTTGCCGTACGACCCAGCGGGCTGCAGGTCACGTCCAGCGCAAACGCGGATGTAACAGGAACAAGCACCAGCTCGGCTTCACCAATTAAAGCTGGCACAAGCTTCACCATGACAGCTGCCGCAGGATTCCCTGGCTATGACGGAACGCCGGTAGTGGGCGCATTGATTGCTCACGCGGGAGCGGTCCAAAACGGCGCTGTTTCAGGCACTTTTGGTGGCGCGGCAACGGCTACTGGCATTGCGACGGGGTCGTTTTCATATTCCGAAGTCGGGTACTTCAGGTTTAACACATCGGGTGTCTACGATGACGCGTTCACGTCAGTGGATCAAAGCACGGATTGCACGAATGATTTCTCGAATACACCGGTTGCTAGTGGCGTAGACGCTGGCAAGTATGGATGCAAGTTTGGCAATACAGCAGCAACCACCTACTTCGGGCGCTTCATTCCGGATCACTTTGCCATTACGCCTGGGTTGCCTGTAGCAGCCTGCACAGTCCATCCAGCCGCATCAGGCGGTTACTTGCCAGTTGACTTCTCCTATTTTGACCAGGATGGCTTCGCAACGCCTTTCACGCTCACAGCTCAAAACTCAGGGAATCAAACCACCAAAAACTATGCCGGTAGTTTCGCTCGCTTTGTCCTGACGAATTGGGCTAGCTACGGGTTTTCGACCGTCGCTGTCTTGCCTGCCGGATCGGTGATTCAGGCGTCCGCCACGCCGCCAGCGGGGAACTGGCTTGCGGGGGTTGCCGCAATCACGGCCCGGCATCGTGTTTCCCGGCCAACGGCGCTTGCGGCGCCGGCAAACGTGGTCGTTAACGCCTTGCCAGTAGACCCGGACGGGGTGAGTCTCGCATCGGCCAGCGCTGTTTCCAGCGCGACCGTTCTACGATTTGGTCGGTTACGTGTGTCGAACGTGCTAGGGCCAGATACGCGCGACCTGCGCATGCCCATCGAAGCCCAGTTCTGGAATGGATCATCGTTTGTGCGTAATTCAGATGACAGTTGCACCGTGGTGCCTGCCAGTGCGTGGAGCTTTGGAAACTACGTGAAACGCCCGGCTAGTGTCGTTTTTTCTCCAATACCTATAGACAAGAATCTCGTGGCCGGGTTTAGCGCATTAACTATTGCGAGGCCAACGGCTGGCCGTGTCACATTTGATGCGAGTATCAATTTGGCCACAACAGGACCCGAGACGTCGCTGTCGTCTTGCCTGAAAAATCTGGCGCTGGCCAGTCCGACTAGACCATGGGCTCCCATTGTGACGACGGCCACGCCTAGCCCAAGCAGGGCGAGCCTGTTGCACTTGGCGGGCCAGTGGTGCGACTCAACGCCCACAAACAATCCGTCCGCGCGCGGATCGTTTGGTCTATACGGTGGTGTTGAGTCGCTTATCTATCAGCGCGAGAATTATTAATCCCGGGGCAATTGGCAATTAAGGCCAATGTTCGCCCCTCTGTTTCGAGCTTCCAGGTCAGGGAACGGCTTCAGAATCAGACGTAACTCTCTGATATCCGCCGTTCATGTCTTTCGTCTCCCCATTTCGCGTGCCTTTCAGGTTCTGGCGGCCTCGCCGGTCGCCAAACCAGGCCGTGCTGTCCTGGTCGGGCAAGACGCTCGCGTACGTAATTGCGCGTGCTCGAAAAGGCGGTGGCTTTGAGATTCATGCGATGGGCGTGGAGCGCCAGGAGGACAGGACGGACGAGGCGTTTGCGCAGCGTCTGCAGTCGATCGGACTCAAGGGCGCACAGGTGCATTGCATGCTTCGTCCCGAGCAGTACCAGATTCTTCAGATCGAGGCTCCGGCGGTCGCTCCGGAAGAGATGCGCGCGGCCGCGAGGTACCAAATTCGCGAAATGCTTGATGCACACGTGGATGACATCACTCTGGACGTGCTGCGAGTTGGTGACGGAAGACAAAAAGGCCCACAGCACATTTACGTTATCGCCGCAGGCAACGAAGTTCTTAAAGGTGTGCTCGAGTTGGGCGAGGCAATGGGGTGGGACTTACCCGTTATTGATATACAGGAGACGTCCCAACGGAATTTGCAGGCATTGGCAGGAATGGGCGGAAGTGGATCAGACCGGGCAGATGCGGCACTGGTCGTCAGTGATGACGGTGTCGCTGTAATTACCATTACATCCAACGCCGAGCTGTTCTACACCCGTCGTATTGACGTTCCCTCCGGGTTACTTGGAAATTTCTGGCGCCTCTCGACCGAGACACATCGACCTGAACCGGCCGACTATATGCCAGTTGATGAATATGTCCCTGATTACGGTGGCGATCTCGGTGGGTACGAACAGGCATTGCCGAGTTCTGGAGAAAAGTCTCAGCCTGCATCGGGCCACACATCGCATGAGCCGGACGACGCACAGCGTTTCTTGGTTGAGGTGCAGCGCTCTCTGGATCTGTGGGATCGAACATGGTCCAGTATCCCGTTGGCTAGGGTTCAAGTCTTTGCGGGTCTGCACGGCCCAGATTTGGCGTCATGGTTGACGCGTGAACTTGGTACGCCCGTTGAGCCCATGCAAGTGGAAAAAGCATTTTCGGGTCTGAATCAGGTTTCGGATTCGGATTGGCAGTTGTGCTGGCCGTTGCTGGGTGGGTTGCTGCGCGCGGAAAATCGGGCGCTTTAAGAGTTCATATGCCGCAGCAAATCAACCTCAGGGCCCCCGTACTCCTTGCAAAAAAGCGGTACTTGTCTGCTGCGACGATTTTGCAAGCGAGTTGTGCCTTCTTGCTGCTCGGTGGCACGCTATGCGGCTATTGGGTTGTCAGCCTTCACGCTGCCAGTGCGGCGCTGAACCGCACGCTTGACCAGCAGGCGTCCGAACTTGCTGTCCTCCAAACTAGTGCGCTTGCAAACAAAGCGACAACTGGAGCCGATGCGGCGCCGATGGAACAGTCACTTC
>JAHEBY010000332.1 GCA_024642025.1 Comamonadaceae bacterium
GCTAAGTCTGTCACAACCATTGACGCCACGGGCAGCACGCTAACCCTCGCTGGGGGAACGGCTGAGGAGCAGACGTTGCCATATGACTACCTCGTCATTACGACAGGGCCGAAACTCAGCTTTGACGAGGTGCCGGGCGCCGGACCTCATGGTGGCCATACGCATTCAGTGTGTTCGGTCGACCATGCCGAAAATTTCTGGCGCGACTATCAGGAATTTCTCAAGAACCCCGGTCCCATAGTCATCGGCGCCATGCCGATGGCCAGTTGCTTTGGGCCCGCTTATGAGTTTGCGTTCATCGTTGACGCCGACCTGCGCAAACGCAAATTGAGGGACAAAGTACCCATGACCTACGTCACCAGCGAGCCATACATTGGCCATCTGGGCCTCGGAGGCGTTGGCGACTCCAAATCGATGCTGGAGTCCGAGCTGCGTGGCCACGACATGAAGTGGATTACCAACGCAAAGACCACCAAGGTCGAAGCGGGCAAACTGTTCACCACCCAACTTGACGACACCGGCGCCGTGATCAAAGAACATGAGGTGCCTTTCAAGCTGGCGATGATGCTACCGGCTTTCAAAGGGGTAGACGCGGTTGCTGCGGTACCTGAGCTTTGCAACCCACGTGGATTTGTGATCATTGACGAGTTTCAGCGGAGCAAAAAATATAAAAACATCTTCTCGGCTGGCGTCTGCGTGGCCATTCCGCCGGTTGAGGTAACACCCGTACCCACCGGAGCACCCAAGACAGGCTACATGATCGAAACCATGATCACGGCTATCGTGCACAACATTGCTGATGAACTGGCGAACAAGCCCGTTACCGCAAAGGCGACCTGGAATGCCATTTGTCTGGCTGATATGGGAGACACGGGCGCAGCGTTCGTTGCCCTGCCCCAAATCCCGCCACGCAACGTCAACTGGTTCAAAAAGGGCAAATGGGTGCATCTAGCAAAAATTGCCTTCGAAAAATACTTCATGCGGAAGATGCGGTCTGGCAATTCCGAACCTGTCTATGAGAAGTACGTGCTCAAACTTCTTGGCATCGTGCGGCTCAAATAACGAAGCAGATCCATCTACTCTTGGGGGAAAATCATGACCATTGAACGCTACATCCGGATCATTGCAGGGCTTTTCATTCTCGTCTCGTTAGCGCTTGGCATTGAGGGCAGCCCCCTGTTTGTCAGCCCCTGGGCGCTAGCCTTCACGGCTTTTGTCGGCCTCAACCTGTTTCAGTTTGGATTTTCGAACTGGTGTCCGATGGCAAGCATCCTGAAGTTGCTGGGGGTACCCGAATCCAGAAAATAGCCGACATCAGGCTGGCACGAGGCGTCCTGCGTTGAAATTGCTTTTTCAAGAGAAAATTGACTCTTATCCCTTGCAAATTCTATATAGTTTGCTATCTTTATTGAAGTATTTAGCATTGGAGTATCGATATGAAAACTGCCCATGATCTGGTCGTCGCCGCAAAATCGCGCATTCAGGAAGTCTCCATTGAACGCGCTGAGGACGCAATTCGCGACGCCAATGTATTGCTGGATGTCCGCGAAGCCGAAGAATTTAATGCAGGCCATATCTCTGGCGCAGTACATATATCTCGCGGCATGCTGGAATTCAAAATAAGTGCGATGCCCGCGATGCAACCTCGTGATTTAAAGATTGTGCTGTATTGCAAGTCAAGCGGCCGGGCCGCGTTGGCCGCCGAGTCGTTGCGCGAAATGGGCTACCTGAACGTGCAATCAATTGCAGGCGGCTTTGATGCCTGGGTCGCTGCCGGTAAGCCGGCAGTCAAGCCAGAGAAGACGTCGTTCGACTAAGCAGGAATCACCACCGGACCAGACACTACTTCTGTTTGGACGCCCAGCTGCCGGAACGATATTGGTCGGCTTCTTCGTCGGACTCAATCTCGGCACGGGGGGCTTCGCTGTGAGACACGCGGTAACTGTCGGCGACGTACCCCGGCCCTTTCATCACCATCACGATGACGCATCCAATGCCTGCCGTAATGACCATCGTCCAGTTGAACAAGATGACAGCCACACAGATGTAGTTTGCCAAATGAAGCGCACGTGCTTCAGAATCCGAGCCGTTTGAGCCCATAACAAGGTGTGTTGCCACCAATCCTCCAAGAGGTACAAGCGTACCCAACAACCCAATCCAAGGGAGCTTTCGCCATACCCACCATTCCGTTCCTGCGGGCGACCGCATGCTCCCGGGCAACTTTTGAAGCCATTTCATGGCTGTAGCCGTTGCATGAGCCTAAAAGGCCGTAAAGGTAGCGAGGACCCTGACATGTCACCAATTTTCGGTGAAACGGGCGTCGTGCCTTTGACTCTGATCAACCCTCGCATTGAGACAATTCACCCCAGCACATGATGGTTGAATCTGGAAACGGGCGGTTTATCCGTTTTGCCGTGACATCAGCATATGCATCCAGTTTCCGCGCGTGCTTGAGAAACCTGCGGTTGTGCGCTGCGCCCAGAAGGCCATTTTTGTCAGGACCTTCTGAGTCAATGTGCGATCAGGAGGGGGTGCAAGCGATGCGCCACAGTGGATACAAACCTCGTCCTGCTGGTAGGTGCCGTACGGATTGCCGGCCCAATCCATCAACATGGTTGCCAGCGCATTAGTTTGCTCGGTTGTCTCACCAACAAAAGACACACGATCCACAACAAAGCCTGGGAAGAGTTTGCGAAGGCGCGCCTCATCAAAGCTGTTTACATGCCCCCAAGGCGGGTTTTTCCCATGACATGAGTGACATGTAGTCCGGCCGACCCGGATGTCCTGTCGATATGGCACGCCAATGAGCAGGGTCCCCCGGCAAATTCGCTCGAACTCACGGCAGACGTCACCCAGAATCGGCGGCGGAATATGTTCGAGAACCTCTGCACAAAACACAAAATCGATGGATTTGTCGGCTAAATCCATCTTTGCCGCATTGCCTTGAACGCAACTCACTCTGGGGTGCAGAACCTCGGGTTTCTCAAGATCCAAAGCGATAACGTGTTTGAAGCGGTCAGCGAGCAAAAGCGAAAAATGACCGTCCCTGGCGCCAACATCAAGAGCCGTTGATCCTGAGTCCGGCATTAGCTTTAACAGATCGCCGGTTCGTTTTTTCTCCATCGAACTGGCGCGATACCGTGTTAAGTCCATCCCTGTTTATATTCGTGGTTGATCTGAGTTGTCAACGAATGCGGGAAAGGAGGACGGTTCCGAAAACTGTCTGGTTGGCAATGGTCGGTGTGAAAGGATTCGAACCTTCGACCCCTTGCACCCCATGCAAGTGCGCTACCAGGCTGCGCCACACACCGATCAAGACCGAGATTATAGCTGGGTGATGTGTGGTCTACGGCAACGCTAATGCGACGTAGTCAACATGTCCCGGATTGCTGAGAGTTCGCGGCGCACGAGCGAGAGTTTGTCGGCGGACGCATCGCGCCGATCCTCGAACTGGCCTTCAAACTGACTCTCAAATTGGCTGTCGTCAAAATCTGGCAGCACCGAGTCGCTCAAGTCTATGACCTCTACGCCGTCCAGCATCGCCTCGCCGTTACGCTTTTTATCACGTTCAAGCTGCAGAATCTCCTGCATCTTGTTTCTGGCGCCACTGATCGTGAAC
>JAHEBY010000333.1 GCA_024642025.1 Comamonadaceae bacterium
GTTTTTGAAATGGCTGTTTACAACCCGTTCGATTTCTTTCTGGAGCCGGATGCGGAGGAGTTTCCGTTCACCTACGACTCTGAGCTGAAGGAGGAACTGGCGCCCTATCTGGTGCCGGAGCCACTCACGCCGCTGGTGGAAGCCTATCTGCGAAAGATCGACCGCACCAAACGCCGCACGGTGATTTTTCTGGTTGATTTGAACCAGATGGTCAGCAAGGACATCAAGTACCTGATCCGCATGGAACCCGGGGTACAAACGCCCGAGGAAACGCTTGACCTGGCGTGTGGTTCGTGCCGAGACTCCGCTTGGCTGCTGGTGCAACTGCTGCGCAACTGCGGCCTCGCAGCGCGGTTTGTGTCCGGCTACCTGATTCAGCTCAAGCCCGACGTCAAAGCGCTTGATGGCCCGAGTGGCACCGAGGTTGACTTTACCGATCTGCACGCCTGGTGCGAGGTCTATCTGCCCGGTGCGGGCTGGATCGGGCTGGACGCCACCTCGGGCCTGATGGCCGGCGAAGGCCACATACCGCTGGCCTGCACGCCCTTGCCCTCTGGCGCTGCACCCATTGAGGGCGGCGTAGAGAAAAGTGAAGTTGAGTTCAAGCACCACATGGGTATCACCCGCATTTACGAATCACCACGGGTTACCAAACCCTACACGCCTGAGCAATGGTCTGATGTGCTGAAACTGGGCGACGCAGTGGATGCCGAACTGATGAAGGGCGACGTGCGCCTGACGATGGGCGGCGAGCCCACTTTTGTTGCCAACAGCGACCGCGACGCCGCCGAGTGGAACACCGACGCCCTCGGCCCCACCAAGCGCGGCTTCGCGACCGAGCTGGTACAAAAACTCCGCGACGAATACGGCCAGGGCGGCTTTCTTCATTACGGCCAGGGCAAGTGGTACCCGGGTGAACAGCTGCCGCGCTGGGCGCTCAATATTTACTGGCGCGCCGACAAGGAGAAGGTTTGGGCGAACCCAGCGCTTTTTGTGGACGAGCGCAATCCTACGCACTACACCAGCGAAGATGCCCAGCGTTTCACGCAGGCCTTGGCCAGCAAGCTGGGCATTACCAGCCAGTTCATGCAAAGCGCTTATGAAGACGTCTGGTATTACCTGTGGCGCGAGCGCCGTTTGCCGGTCAATGTGGACCCGTTCAACTCCCGACTCGATGATGAGATGGAGCGCGTGCGGTTGCGCCGCGTGTTCTCTCAAAAGCTTGACTCAGTGGTGGGTTATGTGCTGCCCATCAAACCTGCTTCCGGTGCGGGTGGAGGGGGCACGGTCTGGACCACTGGTCAGTGGTTTCTTCGCGACGAACGCATGTACCTCATGCCTGGCGATTCGCCCATGGGCTTACGCCTGCCACTTGATTCCCTGCCCTGGGTCAGCGAGGCCGACTACCCCTACCTGGTCGAGCAAGACCCATCCAGCCCGCGTCAGCGCCTGCCATCCCACAGCGCGCTGTCCGCACGATATCTTGCTGGCACGGACCGCTCGGTGGAAGCGCCACGCAAATTTCAGACGCCAACCGGTCTGGCTTCGCTGATTTCGACGGCCAACGCGACCAAGGGCACGCAAACTGAGCCGCATGGCTTTGACCATATACCCGGCCTGAACGAATCGGCGCACTGGGTGACCCGCACTGCATTGTGCGTAGAGGTGCGGGACCCACGCCGCGCCAGCGGCCCCAAGGCTGAAATGCTGGGCCAGGCGTCATCGGTGCTGTACGTCTTTATGCCACCGCTGGAGCGACTGGAAGACTACCTGGACCTGCTCGCCGCCATCGAAGCCACCGCGGAAGAGCTGAAGTTGAAGCTGATCCTTGAGGGCTACCCACCGCCACGCGATCCGCGCATGAAGCTGCTGCAGGTCACGCCAGACCCTGGCGTGATTGAGGTCAACATTCACCCCGTCACCAACTGGCGCGAGCTGGTGAAGAACACCGAGTTTTTGTATAACGCCGCGTTTGAGTCGCGCCTGTCTGCCGAGAAGTTTATGACCGATGGCCGGCACACCGGTACGGGCGGTGGCAATCACTTCGTGATGGGTGGTGCCACCCCGTCGGACAGTCCGTTTTTGCGCAAACCGGAGCTATTGGCCAGCCTGCTTCTGTATTGGCACAACCACCCCAGCCTGAGCTACTTGTTCAGCGGCATGTTCGTTGGGCCTACCAGCCAGTCGCCACGGGTGGATGAGGCCCGCAACGACCAGCTCTACGAGCTGGAAATTGCGATTGAACAAATCTACAAAAACCGTGAGCGCTACGGCCAGAGCATGCCGCCGTGGCTGGTAGACCGCACGCTTCGCAACATCCTGATCGACGTCACCGGCAACACCCACCGCAGCGAGTTTTCCATTGACAAGATGTATTCGCCCGATTCGGCGACCGGCCGCCTGGGCCTGCTTGAATTGCGCGCCTTCGAGATGCCACCCCACCCGCATATGAGCAGCGTGCAGCAGCTGTTGCTTCGCGCGCTGGTGTCCCGGTTCTGGAAAGCGCCGTTCAGGGCACCCGCCACGCGCTGGGGCACCGAATTGCATGACCGTTTCATGCTGCCCACGTTCATCAAGCAGGACTTCGATGACGTCATGGCCGACATGAACCGGGCTGGCTACGCGTTTGACGCGAGCTGGTTTGCACCACACTACGAGTTCCGATTCCCGATGATCGGCTCCATCAACTCGATGAGCATGGAGCTGACGCTGCGCAATGCTCTGGAGCCCTGGCACGTGATGGGCGAAGAAAGCAGCGCTGGCGGCAACGCCCGCTACGTGGATTCATCACTTGAGCGCATCGAAGTGCGCATGACGGGCATGAACGAGAGCCGCTACGTGATCACCTGCAACGGTGAAGCACTGCCCATGCAAAACACCGGCACGGTGGGTGAATATGTTGCCGGGGTGCGCTACAAGGCCTGGAACCCTCCCAGCAGCCTGCACCCCAGCATTGGCGTGCACGCGCCGCTGACCTTTGACATTGTGGACACCTGGGCCAAACACTCCATTGGCGGCTGTGAATACCACGTTGCCCACCCCGGAGGCTTGAGCTACCAAAACCTGCCGGTCAACTCGTTTGAGGCGGAAAGCCGCCGCCTGTCCCGCTTCAAGGCCATACGCCGGGGCAGATGGTCATTCCGCCAGCAACCATCAACGTGGCAGGCAGCAAGGAATTTCCGTTCACGCGCGACCTGCGGCACCAAAAATAAGCCTGCCTCCCAGCGCATTACAAAACCCTGCATCACAAAACACAGAACAAGGCACCTATCAACATGGCATCTCTTAACTTTATCGGCGGCGAAAAAGGCGGCGTGGGCAAATCGGTCGCATCGCGCCTGTTGGCCCAGTATTTCATTGACAAGCAGCAGCCCTTTGTGGGCTTTGATACTGACCGCTCGCACACCTCGTTCACCCGCTTTTATTCGGACTACGCGTCGCCCGTCATCGTGGATACCTACGAAGGCCTGGACGCGATTGCCACGGTCTTTGAAGAACCTCCGGCCGTGGGCACGCCACGAAGCGCAATCGTTGATCTAGCGGCGCAAACCGCCGCACCGCTGGCACGCTGGATTCGCGACTCTGACGTTGTGGCGCTGCTCTCGGGCATGGGCGTT
>JAHEBY010000334.1 GCA_024642025.1 Comamonadaceae bacterium
GTTTCGACCATGCGTTTGTCGGCCCGACCCGCACGCGTGCCTTCGGCAGGTGGTTGATCGGGTGCGTATTTACCGGTCAATACCCCCCGCGCGATAGGGCTGTACGACGTGACACCGATACCGTAGTGGTCACACGCCGGCAATATTTCAACCTCCGGCATCCGGTTCAGCAGGTTGTAATAAGGCTGGCACACCACCGGTCCGGGCATGCCCAGCTGGCGTGCCAGATGCACAACCTCTGCAATGCGCCAGCCGCGAAAATTGCTGACACCCCAGTAGCGAATTTGCCCAGCCTTGAGCATGGCATCAATCGCGCGCAACGGTTCCTCCAGATTCATGCTGTTGTAATCCAGATGCAGGTAGAGAATGTCCACGAAATCGGTCTGAAGCCGCTTCAAGCTTGCAGCGATTTCATGTTGCATCCATGATCGCGAGAAATGACCCTGGTTGGGACGATCGCTCATCTTGTTGCCCAACTTGGTGGCCAGCACCCAGTCATGTCGCTGCCCTTTGAGCAATTCACCCACCATGGTCTCTGAAGCACCTTTGGTGTAGACGTCTGCGGTGTCGATGTAGTTGACACCCTGCGCGTGGGCATCGGCCACAATCGCGGCCGCCTCGTCGCGTGCGGTCTGGTCGCCAAACATCATGGTGCCCAGGCACAACGCGGAAACTTTGAGGTTGCTGCTTCCCAGATTTCTGTACTGCACGACTTGCTCCTTTTGCATGGTTGAATGTTCTGTATCGAGCCTACCGGAATTAAATACTGGCCGCCAGCCGTGCGGCCTGATCAATGGCGCGCTTGGCATCGAGTTCGCCCGCCTCCAGTGCGCCGCCGATGAGATGCACTTTTTTCCCCTGCGCCTGCAGTTCATCGGCCAGCGTTCGAAGTGGAAGCTGGCCAGCACACAGGACGATGTTGTCACACGCTATCCACGTCGGGTTCTCGCGCTTCTCCCCGTAGGTCACCAGCAAGCCTTCATCTGCGATGCGCTCGTAATTCACTCCGCTGATCATTTTGACCTGCTTCATTTTCAGCGCTGCGCGGTGAATCCAGCCGGTCGTTTTGCCCAATCCGTCACCGAGCTTGCCTTCTTTGCGCTGCAGCAGCGTCACCAGGCGCTCAGGCGGCGATGCCGCCGGGCCATCTGGCCGCAGACCGCCGGTCGCAAGCTCAGGGTCGGTTACACCCCATTCGGTTTGCCAGGCTGGCAGGTCCAGAGTCGTTGAATGATCACCCGTCACCAGAGATTCAGCCACGTCAAACCCGATACCGCCCGCGCCAATAATGGCCACCCTTTTGCCAACCGGCTTCCTGTGGCGCAACACATCGATATAGCTCAACACCATCGGGTGATCCTGCCCCGCAATATGTGGGTCACGCGGAATCACGCCGGTCGCCACAATAATGTCGTCAAACTCGCCAAGGTCTGTGGCTTGAACGGTGGTGCCCAGATGAAGCTGCACACCCGTGACTTCGACGCGCCTGCGCAGATAACGAATCATCTCGTTAAACTCCTCTTTGCCCGGCACCCGCTTGGCCATGTTGAGTTGTCCACCGATCTCCGACGCCGCATCAAAAAGCTGAACCGCATGGCCGCGCTCCGCTAGCAAAGTGGCGGCGGTCAAACCGGCAGGGCCAGCACCCACCACCGCCACTTTGCGACGTTTTGGGGAGGGCCGGTAAATCAATTCCGTCTCATGACACGCGCGCGGGTTCACCAGACAACTGGTGAGCCGGTTCTTGAAAATATGATCCAGGCACGCTTGGTTGCAGGCGATGCAGGTGTTGATCTGGTCTGCCTGCCCTGCTGCCGCCTTCTTCACAAATTCTGCATCGGCCAACAGCGGGCGGGCCATGGACACCATGTCGGCAAAGCCATCGGCCAGCAACTGCTCGGCCACTTCGGGCGTGTTGATGCGGTTGCTGGTGACCAATGGCGTGCGGATGCCGGCGGCGACGAACTCCCGCTTCATTTTTTGGGTTATCCCCGCAAACGCCGCTCGGGGTACGCTGGTCGCAATGGTGGGCACTCGCGCTTCGTGCCAGCCAATGCCAGTGTTGATGATGCTCGCGCCGCCCTGCGCAACGGCCTTGCCTAGCGTGACGACCTCATCCCAGGTGCTGCCACCGGGAATCAGATCAATCATCGAAAGCCGGTAAATGATGATGAAGTCGGTGCCCACCGCTTCGCGCGTGCGCGCCACAATCTCCAGCGGGAGCCGCATGCGATTGGAGTAATCACCGCCCCATTCGTCGGCGCGGTGGTTGGTATAGGCCGACAAAAACTGGTTGATGAAGTACCCTTCAGAGCCCATGATCTCAACGCCGTCATAACCCGCTTCACGGGCCTTGGCCGCACAGTTCACGAACGCGCGGATCTGCCGCTCCACACCTCGACTCGAGAGTTCAAATGGCTTGAATGGCGAGATGGGCGACTTCAGCGCCGTAGGCGCCACTGCCAGCGGATGGTAGGCATAGCGCCCGGTATGCAGAATCTGCAAGGCAATCTTGCCACCCGCCGCATGCACCGCCGCGGTCACCACACGGTGCCGCCTTGCGGCGCCCGAGGTTGACAGCGTGCCGGCAAACGGCTTTGCCCACCCCGCAATGTTGGGAGCGAAGCCGCCAGTCACCATGAGCCCCACCCCACCCTCGGCACGCTCGCGAAAATAGGCAGCCAGTCTGCTCAGGTCGCGCCCATCTTCGAGGCCGGTGTGCATGGAACCCATCAATACCCGATTTTTGAGCTGGGTAAACCCAAGGTCCAGCGGCGCCAGCAAACGCGGATAGGGCGCTTGCCCTGCGAGTGGGGCATTGACGGAATGATTCATCGGGCTGGCATCAATAGTTGCAGACTACCTAAATCATATTCGCAGGACATTGACCATCGCGAGGTTTGACATGGCGCAACGCTTGAAAAACAGCGATCCGGAACAATATACAGGTTGAACAAGCAAAAGGAGTCGACATGAATGACACATCTCACCCCTCAAATACGCCCGTCACGACCCCCGAGCGCAATATCTGGATGCGTGGGCTCATGATGATCCTGATGGTATTTGCGTTTCAGATCACGGCAACGCTGCTGGGTTTGACAGCGGTTGTCCAGTTCGTGATGAATCTGGTTTCCAGCTCACCCAACCAGCGCCTTAGCACTTTTGGCGCGGATCTAGGGCGTTACCTTGGCCAGATTGCCTCTTTCGTGAGCTTCAACTCGGAGGAGTTACCCTTCCCATTCAGCGATTGGCCAAGCGCCCGTTGAACAAGGCCGGATGAGTCTCTAGCTCCAGTCCGGCGGACGCTTCTCGATAAAGGCCTGAACGCCCTCGAGGGCTGATGCATCCATCATGTTGCAAGCCATGGTTTGTGCGGCATCCTGATACGCGGCCTCAATACCAGTCTCCAGCTGTCGGTAGAACAGGCTTTTGCCGAGCGCCAATGCGGTGCGCGGCTTGGACAGAATGCTGTCGACGAGATGCGACACGGCAGAATCCAGTTCAGCTGGTTCGGCAACCCGGTTGACCAGGCCTTGATCTCGTGCCTGCTGGGCATCAATAAACGCCCCGGTAACCAGCATTTCAAATGCCGCCTTGCGCCCCAG
>JAHEBY010000026.1 GCA_024642025.1 Comamonadaceae bacterium
TGGCAGCGGCTCGATGACCGCCATGCTGCAGGCCCGCGAAAAAGCCTATCGCGCTGCCAATTTTTACCTGCGAAAAACCGGCGCTACGCGGCGCGGCGTGCCGTTTCTGGCTGAGCAGATTCGTGAGTTGGCTGTTGAGTGTCAACAGTGGTTGATCAGCGCGCTGCAAACCCCGTTTGCCGGCACCACAGTGGTTGTGACGCATTTCGCCCCAAGCCTGCAAAGCGCCGACCCGCGCTACGGCCTCACGCCCGGCACCGCCGGCTTTTGTAATCGGCTGGATCGCCTGCTGCCATTGGCAAAGCTCTGGTTGCACGGGCATTTGCATGCGCCCAGCAATTACTTGCAGGGCGGTTGCCGCGTGGTGGCCAACCCCTTGGGTTATTCGCGCAAGAACGAGCAGGCGTGCTTTATGCCCGAGCTGGTCATCGACACCGAAGCGGCCTGATCAGCAGTTGTCTCGCGGGAGAAATCAGTGATTGTCCCGAGGGACAAAGGCCCCACGCTTGCCGACCAGAAAGTCAAGGTCCACGCCTTCGTCTGCCTGAAGCACATGGTCGGTATAGAGTTTCCAGTAACCCGATTCGAGCGGCGGTTTGGGCGCGGTCCAGGCGGCCAGGCGTGCCGCCAGCTCTTCGTCGCTGATATGCAGATGCAGTTTTCGCTCGGGCACATTCAGTTCGATCATGTCGCCGTTTTGCACCACCGCCAGCGGCCCACCTGCAGCCGCTTCGGGGGCGGTGTGCAGCACGACGGTGCCGTAGGCGGTGCCGCTCATGCGTGCATCGCTGATGCGCACCATGTCAGTAATGCCTTTGCGAAGCACCTTGGGCGGTAACGGCATATTGCCCACCTCGGCCATGCCGGGGTAGCCCTTGGGGCCGCAGTTTTTCAGGATCAGCACGCAGTTTTCGTCGACATCCAGCGATTCGTCGTCAATACGCTTGTGGAAGTCTTCAATATCTTCAAAAACCACGGCGCGGCCGGTGTGCACCATTAGTTTGGGTGTGGCGGCACTGGGCTTGATGACAGCACCACGCGGTGACAGGTTGCCACGCAACACTGCGATGCCAGCCTTGTCCTTGAATGGGTCGGCCAGTGGTTTGATAACGTCCGTGTTGAAGTTTTGCGCATCGGCAATGTTCTGGCCAACGGTCTGCCCGTTTGCGGTGATGGCGTCAACATGCAGATGCTGCGCGATCTCTTTCATCACCACGGGCAGGCCGCCCGCGTAGCAAAAATCTTCCATCAAATACTTACCCGAGGGCTGCAAATTCACCAGGCAAGGCAGCTCGCTGGCCAGACGATCAAAATCGTCGAGCGTGAGCTTCACACCGATGCGGCCTGCCATGGCGATAAGGTGGATCACCGCGTTGGTGGAGCCCCCAATGGCCGCCAGTGTTTTGATGGCGTTCTCGAATGCCTCGCGAGTCAATATTTTTGAGAGTGTAAGGTCTTCATGCACCATGTCAACGACGCGCCGGCCTGCCATGCGGGCCAGCACGTTGCGCCGGCCGTCGACCGCCGGGTAGGCCGCGTTGCCGGGCAAACCAATGCCCAGCGCTTCGACCATGGAGGCCATGGTCGAAGCGGTGCCCATCGTCATGCAGTGCCCATGGCTGCGGTGCATGCAGCTCTCGGCCTCAAAAAAATCTGCGAGCTTGAGCGTGCCCGCGCGCACTTGCTCGCTCATGCTCCACACGCCCGTGCCAGAGCCCAGCTCTTGTCCGCGCCACTTGCCATTCAACATGGGGCCACCGCTAACGCCTACGGTTGGCAGGTCGGCACTGGCTGCGCCCATCACCAGCGATGGCGTGGTCTTGTCGCAACCCATCAACAGCACCACGCCATCGATCGGGTTGCCGCGAATGCTCTCTTCCACGTCCATGCTGGCCAGGTTCCGGTACAGCATGGCAGTGGGGCGCAAGAGCGTCTCGCCAAGCGACATCACCGGAAACTCCAACGGGAAGCCTCCCGCTTCGTAAACACCAATCTTGACCTGCTCGGCAATCGTTCGAAAGTGGCTGTTGCAGGGTGTCAGTTCACTGAACGTATTGCAGATGCCGATGACGGGGCGCCCATCAAATTGATCGTGCGGAACGCCTTTGCCTTTGACCCAGCTGCGGTAGGCAAAACCATCCCGGTCTTGCCTGCCAAACCATTGCTGGCTGCGTAGTTCCTCGGGCTTCTTTTTGGTCGTCTTGGTCATGATCACATCAGGTGGTTGAACAGGGTTTACCCCAAAAACTAATTTCTGCAATCATCATATGATAAACATTGAAGCGCAAAAATAGGCGCACTTTTATTTGAATGGAGACAAGTTTGTCGAAACCCGAAATCCTGACTGTGGCCAAGTTGTGGCCGCCTTATCTGGAGTCACTTCAGGAGACATTTGTTGTCCACGATCGTATCCATACGGGCGACGCAGCATCGTTTGCCACCATTGCCCCACGTATCCGCGGCATCGCCGCAAGCGGCGAGTCCCGCATTGATGCCGCACTGCTCAGTCAACTGCCTGCACTGGAAGTGATCTCGGTCTTCGGCGTCGGCTACGACGGCGTGGATGTCGCCGCGGCCCGAGCCAGAAATATCCCGGTCACCAATACGCCGGACGTGCTAACCGATGACGTGGCAGACCTTGGCATGGCACTGTTGCTATCCATCGCGCGAAGAATTCCGCAAGCCGATAAGTTTGTGCGCGCCAATGAGTGGGTCAAAGGACCGCTGGCATTGGCGCGCAAGGTTAGTGGTGCGCGGCTGGGCATCGTAGGCCTGGGTCGCATCGGGCAGGCCATAGCCCGGCGCGCTGAAGGTTTTGGCATGTCCATCGCCTACACCACACGAAACAAAAGGCCTGAATCGCCATACACCTACTACCCCAGCGCCAAGGCGCTGGCGGCCGAGGTTGATTTCTTGATGGTCATCACGCCGGGCGGCGCTGCCACCAAGGGTTTGATCAACGCGGATGTGCTCAAAGCGCTGGGCCCGAAGGGCTATCTGATCAACGTGGCGCGCGGCTCGGTGGTGGACCAGACCGCGCTTGTGCAGGCAATGCAAAACGGCGTTATTGCCGGCGCCGCGCTGGACGTGTTTGAAGATGAACCCAACGTACCCCTTGAATTGCGCAATCACGAGAACGTGGTGCTGACCCCGCATATGGCCAGTGCCACCTGGGAAACCCGGCGCGCCATGGCCGATCTGGCGCTTGGCAATTTACAGGCGCATTTTGCAGGCAGACCGTTGCTCACGCCCGTACCTGCATGATCAAAAACGTGCACGGCAACACGGTAGACTTTTTGGGCGAGGCCATTGTGGCGGGTCGCCTGGGCAGAGGTGGTCCGTTGCCGTCCGAGCCCGTATTGTGCAGAGACCTCTGTGTAAGTCGTACGGTGGTGCGGGAAGCCATCAAATCGCTGGTGGCCAAGGGTCTCGTTCAAACCGGGCCAAAAGTTGGCACGCGGGTTATGCCCAGCGAGCAATGGAACTGGTTTGACCCTGACGTGATTGCGTGGCAAACCAAAACCGGGTTGACATCGGGGTTTGTCAGTGACCTGCAAGAGCTTCGGCGAGCCGTTGAGCCAGCGGCCATCATGCTCGCTGCCAAACGCGCTACAGACGCAGATATCGCCGGCCTGGAGAGCGCGTATGCAGGCATGAAAAAAGCTATCGATGAAGACGGTGACTATGTGCGCCAGGATTTGCTCTTTCACCAAAGTCTCCTCAGAGCGTCTCACAACCGGATGATGATTCAGATGAGCAAGGCGCTGTCCGCACTGTTCAGGACCAGTTTCGAAATTTCCACCGTCAAGAAAAACGGTCCGCGGCTGTCGCTGCCCCTGCATCGCGCCGTGCTTGACGCGGTGATAGCGCGGGACAGTGCGCGCGCTGAGCAAGCCTGCCTGCGACTGATCGACAGCGCCCATGACGACATCGAACAGGTGTTGCGGTCGCCAGCAGGCGTGGCCGCTCCAGCCCGGCACCGCGCGCGGACGGCGGCGAGCAAAGCAGTAAGTTCGCTGCCGTCCATCGTTGTTGCCAGCAAGTTGATTCCCAGTTCCCCCCCAACCAACCAAAAGGAGACATTCTTATGAAATTGAAGTTAGTGGCTACGGCCGCCATCATGGCGAGCGCCATTCTGGCATCGGGGCAGGCAAGCGCTCAGGAAAAACTCACCGTCTGGTGGGAGAAAGGCTTTTACAAAGCCGAAGACGACGCTCTGTTTGCCGTGATCAAGCGGTTTGAGGACAAGACAAAGATCAAGGTTGACCTTTCCCTCTATGCCACGCAGGAAGTCATTCCCAAGACCGTAGCCGCACTGGACTCGGGCAACCCGCCTGATGTTGGCTTTGGCAACGTGCTGGACTTTCAGGTTACCGCCAAATGGGCTTATGACGACAAGCTGGAAAACATCTCGAGTGTGATCGATCCGATTCGCACCCGTTTTGAGCCAGCGGCGCTGGCGACCACCTTCCTGTTTGACAACGCCAAGCAGACGCGCGCCTATTACGCCTTCCCCATCAAGCAGCAGACCATGCACATCCAGTACTGGAAAGACATGCTGGCTGACGCCGGATACAAGGAAAGCGACATCCCCAAAGAGTGGGACGCATATTGGGATTTCTGGTGTACCAAGGTGCAGGATGGATACCGCAAGAAGACCGGTACCCGTGCCTATGGCACCGGCTTCCCGATGGGCGTTGACTCGAGCGACTCGTTCTACTCCTTCCTGACCTTTATGGACGCGTATAACGTGAAGCTGGTCAATGACTCCGGCAAGTTGCTGGTGGACGACCCTGCCGTGCGCGACGGTTTGATCAAGGCCATGACGAGCTACACAAAAGTCTATGGCGCTGGCTGCACGCCACCGTCTTCAACAAGCTGGAAGGACCCCGATAACAACGTTGCGTTCCACAACAAGACGACGGTGCTGACGCACAACGCGACGATCTCCATCGTGGCCAAGTGGCTGGATGACATGAACAACACGACCTTGACTGCAGACCAGCGCGCCGTTGCCAAGAAAAACTATACCGAGCTGATCGCCACGGCAGGTTTCCCGAACAAGCCAGATGGCACCAAGATGATTTACCGCGCTGCAGTCAAGACGGGCGTGATCTTCAAGGATGCCAAAAACAAGGCGGGTGCGAAGAAATTCGTTTCCTTCCTGCTGGAAGATGCAAACCTGACGCCGTACGTGGAGGGCTCATTGGGCCGCTGGTTCCCGGTCATGAAGACCGCCCAGCAAAGCCCATTCTGGAAAGCCGACCCGGCTCGCACAGCGGTTTATAACCAGTTCATGAACGGAACGACGCCGTTTGAGTTCACCAAGAACTACAAGTTCACGGTGCTCAACAACGAAAACGTCTGGGCCAAGGCCATGAATCGCATCATCAGCGACAAGGTGCCCGTGGATAAGGCAGTTGACGAGATGATTGCGCGCATCAAGACCGTAGCAGGGTCCTGATATCCAACAACGCGAATGACGCCGGCAAGCGGCGCCATTCGCGCCACCATTTAAAGTTCTTCATGTATTTTCTGGAGCCCCCGCGCCATGACTGAAGCAGTTTCGGCCAGGCCTGCCCTGCATCGCCCTGCGGACATATGGCAGACGTGGGGGCGTCTGTTGGTCGTGCCCTACCTCTTCGTGTTTGCGGTTTTCGTGCTGTATCCCGTTTGTTATGGCCTGTGGCTGGCGCGTGATCCTCACAACTACACAAGGCTTTTTGCCGATCCGGTTTTTTTCCGTACTGCGATCAACACCATCATTTTCGTGGTGGTGTCGGTCAACCTGAAGATGATCATTGCTCTGGGTCTTTCGGGCTTTTTCCTCCAGACGCGCTGGTGGATCAAGATTGTTGCAATGCTTTTTATCCTGCCTTGGGCCGTGCCATCAATACCCACCATTTTGTCGGTGCGGTTCATGTTCAACTCCGAGTGGGGCGTGATCAATACCTTGATCTTCAAGCTCACGCTCAAGGACGGGCCCAACTGGCTGAACGATCCGACAATCGCCCTGTCGCTGTCCATGCTGATGCATATCTGGAAGTCCCTGCCGTTCTGGACCCTGATTCTGCTGGCCGGGCGCATGGCGATCCCCGCCGATCAATACGAGGCGGCCAGCGTAGACGGCGCCACCCGATGGCAGAAGTTTCGCTTCATCACGTGGCCGTCGATGAAGGGCATTTACCTCACGTCGACCATCCTGTCGATGATCTGGACACTCGGCGATTTCAATAGCGTGTACCTGCTGACCGGGGGCGGGCCGGCCGACCTGACCCATGTGCTCGCAACCCTGGGCATCCGCTATTTGCGGCTGGACCAGATCGAGCTCGCCATGGCCAGCATTGTCGTGGCCCTGCCGTTTGTTTTACCTCTTGTATACGTGATGATGAAGAGGTTATCGAAATGAAAAAGGGCTTCTCCTGGCGCAAGGTTTCGACCGAGGCGCAGTTATTGCTGATTGGCATTCCGGTGGTTTTATGGACGCTGATTCCCGTCTACCACTTGTTTCTGTTTGCCATCTCACCGCGCGACACCGCAACATCTGGCCGCTTGTGGCCCCAACAGCCGACTACCCAGAACTTCGAAATCGTGTTCGGCCAAAAGCACTTCTATCTGAGTCACTTCTGGCAACAACTCGGCAATTCGCTGATGATTGCCATTGCCACAGGTGTGCTGACGCTGGTGGTGGCTACCACTGCGGCATTCGCCATAAGTCGCCTCAAAGTCCGTGGCGGCCGCACGGTCATGAACATGGCTTTGTTCACCTACTTTATCCCCGCTGCATTTTTGGCGGTCCCGATGTACAAGACCATGGCCAACTATGGCTTGCTGAACAACCGCTGGTCGATGGTGCTGGCCATGGTGACGATTGCTTCGCCGTATTGCATCTGGGTGCTCAAGCAGGCATCCGACAAACTGCCGTGGGAGCTGGACGAGGCGGCGCGCATCGACGGCGCGAGCCCGATGCAGCTTTTCTGGCTGGTCTATGTGCCGCTGATGGTGCCCTCGCTGGTGGCGGTGGGCACCTACGCGCTGCTACTGGCCTGGAACGAATACCTGTATGGCTTTTTGCTGTTGTCCAAGGAGACTGACCTGCCGCTGGCCGTGGCGCTTGGCAATTTCCTGTCCGCTGACGATTCGCCATGGGAGCTGTTAATGGCAACCGGCTTCGTCTATGCGCTGCCGCCTGCGGCGATTTATTACGCTTTCAAACGCTATATGGTGTCTGGCCTGACAGCCGGCGCCGTCAAAAGCTGAACCTTCTGAAGTAGGACCACCATGGCATCTGTATCATTTGACAAGATCGAAAAAAACTTCGGCAAAGTCAAAGTCATCCACGGCATCAGTTTCGATATCGCCGATGGCGAATTCGTCGTGCTGGTCGGGCCGTCGGGCTGCGGCAAGTCCACCCTGCTACGCATGTTGGCCGGGCTTGAGGAAATCAGCGGTGGCGAGATTTCAATTGGTGACCGGGTCATCAACGACCTGGACTCCAAGGACCGCGACATCGCCATGGTGTTCCAGAGCTACGCGCTATATCCGCACATGACAGTGCGCGAAAACATGGGCTTCAGCCTGCGGCTGCGCAAGGCCGAAACCGCATTGACAAGCCAACGGGTTGGTGATGCTGCCCGCATTCTGAATCTTGAGCCTCTGCTGGATCGCTTTCCCCGGGAGCTATCTGGTGGACAGCGCCAACGCGTTGCGATGGGGCGCGCCATTGTGCGCGACCCCAAGGTGTTTTTGTTTGATGAGCCACTGTCCAACCTGGATGCCAAACTTCGCGTGGCGATGCGTGCGGAGATCAAGGCCTTGCATCAGCGCCTGAAGACCACGACCGTTTACGTGACGCATGACCAGATAGAAGCCATGACGATGGCCGACCGCATTGTGGTGATGCACGACGGCATCATCGAGCAAATTGGCACCCCGCTTGAGCTCTTTGATGCGCCCGGAAACCTGTTTGTTGCCCAGTTCATCGGCTCGCCGGCGATGAATGTGTTTGAAGGTGAATTGCGCCATGCAAATGGCCAGGCCGTAGTGAAATCAGAGGGGCGCAACTGGCCTGCAGGGCCCGCCACCAAAGGCCACGATGGTCAACGCGTGCATTTTGGCATCCGGCCCGGCGACATCGTTGTCGGCCCGCCCGGAGCGGGCATCGAGGCCAAGGTAATAGTGGTCGAGCCCACCGGATCTGAAACCGAAATCCTGCTGGCTGTGGGTGACACCATGGTTACCGCGGTGCTGCATGGCAGGACTTCGGCAAAGCCTGATGAGGCCGTGGGCCTGGAAATTGACGTCAGCAAAGTACACCTGTTTGATCAGGCCAGCGGCAAGAGACTTGTTTAGCAGACTTACCGGCAGCTTCTGGCAATGGCAACGGAGAGCCCTCCAATTTACGTGGTGATGGGTGTCAGTGGCTGTGGCAAGAGCACGGTAGGTCAGTTGCTGGCCTCACGCACAGGCGTTCCATATCTTGAGGGTGATCAGCTACATTCACCTCAAAACATTGCCCGGATGTCGGCGGGCATTGCGTTGACCGACCTTGATCGGCAAGATTGGTTGAAGGCGCTGTCGAACCATATTGGAGCCGCGAGGGCCAACAACAAAGGTCTGGTCGTCGGCTGCTCGGCATTAAAGCGGGCCTACCGGGACATCTTGCGCCTTGAAGCGCATGATTTGAGATTCGTCCATCTTCGCGGTGACGAATCCATGCTGACTGAGCGCATGGCTGGCCGAAAGGGGCACTACATGCCAACTTCGCTGCTGCATAGCCAGTTGGCCATACTGGAGCCTCCGGCAGCCGATGAGATCGCCCAAACTTATGATGCATCTTTGCCGCCAGCGACCATCGTTACGGCGGTGCAAGCTGCTACGTTTTAAATTGAAATGCAAGTTAAAAAGGGAATGTCATGAAAGCGCCTGAACTGTTTCGCCTGGACAAGCGTCTCGCGCTGATTACCGGCTCTTCCGGCGGCATCGGCTTTGCGCTGGCCCGCGGCCTGGCTGAGTCGGGTGCCGCAGTCGTGCTGAATGGGCGCAACGCGGACAAGCTGGAGGCTGCGGCTGTCCAGCTTCGCTCGGAAGGCCTGACGGTTCACACCAGCGCGTTCGACGTTAGTGACGCTCCTGCGGTCGCTACAGCTGTGGACGCCATAGAAGAAAAGATTGGCGCCATAGACATACTCGTCAACAACGCCGGCATGCAGCGGCGCGGCCCGCTGGAAGAGTTCACCACTGAGCATTGGCATGAATTGATGCGTACCAATGTGGACAGCGTGTTTCTCGTGGGTCAGGCTGTTGCCCGCAAAATGATTCCCCGCACAAGGGGCAAGATCATCAACATCTGCTCAGTTCAAAGCGAATTGGGGCGCCCGAATATTGCACCCTATACAGCGAGCAAAGGTGCCGTCAAAATGCTTACCAAGGGCATGGCCATTGATTGGGGTCCGCATGGCATCCAGGTCAACGGCATTGGCCCCGGTTACTACAAAACCGAGCTCAATGAAAAGCTGGTATCCGACGAAAAATTCAGCGCCTGGCTGATCGGGCGCACGCCGAATCGCCGCTGGGGAAATGTTGATGAGCTTGCCGGCGCAGCGGTTTTTCTGGCCAGCGATGCGTCGAGTTTTGTGAACGGGCACATACTGTATGTTGATGGTGGCGTCACGGCCACGCTTTAAAGACTCGCTCGAAACCTTGCCCCATTTAGGAGAACACTATGCGCGCACTGATTTGCCACGCCCCGCAGGACTTGCGTCTTGAAGCGTCTGCACTGGATACGCTTGGCCCCCAACAGCTGAAGGTCCGCGTGGCCTTTGGTGGCATTTGCGGCTCGGATTTGCATTATTTCCAGCATGGCGGGTTTGGCACCGTGCGGCTCAAGGAACCCATGGTGTTGGGGCATGAAGTCTCGGGTGTCGTTGATTCAGTGGGTACCGCAGTGACAGGCTTCAGGATCGGCCAAAGAATCGCTATCTCACCTTCTCGGCCCTGCAACAGTTGCAGCTTTTGCCTGCAGGGCCTGCCCAACCATTGCATCAATATGCGCTTCTATGGCAGCGCTATGCCTTTTCCACACATCCAGGGGGCATTTCGGGAGGAGTTGGTCATTGATGCGAGTCAGGCTCACCCTATCGCTGACAGGTTGAGCCTGTCCGAGGCCGCACTGGCAGAGCCCCTATCGGTAGGGCTGCACGCCATCTCGCGGGCTGGCTCCGTGTTTGGAAAGCAGGTGCTGGTGACAGGTTGCGGCCCGATTGGCGCTTTGCTGATTGCCGGCTTGCGGCGTGCCGGCGCGGCACATATCGTGGCCGCAGATCTCGCGGATGTGCCCCTGGCCTGCGCGCAGAAGATGGGCGCGGACGAAACGGTGAATCTCACGCAAAATCCGGAAGGCCTCGCCCCGTTCAAGGCCAACAAAGGCCGGTTCGATGTGATGTTTGAAGCGTCGGGCAGCGACAAGGCTTTGCGCGCCGGGCTTGAGCTGGTGGCACCGCGAGGTGTGATCGTCACCATTGGTCTTGGCGGAGAGGCGACATTGCCCCTCAACATGCTGGTGGCAAAAGAGATTGACCTGCGAGGCACCTTCCGCTTTCACCACGAGTTTGCAGTGGCCGTTGAGTTTCTCAACCAGGGCTTGATCGACGGCAAACCCGTCATCTCGCACATTGTTGGCTTTGATAAAGCTCACGACGCATTCAAGCTGGCGAGCGACAAGCGTCAGGCGATGAAGGTTCAGATTGATTTCAAGCAGAGCGCCGATGCAACGGCTTAAGAGTCTCATGAAGGATCCAACATGACGGTTTTCACAAAGGTCATTCTTTACACGGATACAGACGGCCGCGCAAAATTCCGGGAGGAGACCATTGCGCTGGGCGAGGGCTCCCCAAAGTCAATGTTGTCCGAAGTATTTGAATCGGGTGGCTATCAGTTACGCCACAGCCCAGTGGGTTTCCGTAGCGAATTTCACTGCACGACGACCCCACAATGGGTATTCATTCTCGGCGGTCAGATGGAAATCGGTCTGCAGGGTGGTGCGTCACGGGTATTTAAACCCGGCGATCATTTTTTCTCGGCGGACGTGCTGCCCTCAGGCGCTGCGTTCGACCCGGCCGTGCACGGCCACTGGAGCCGCCAGCTTGGTTCTGAGCCGTTGCAAACGCTGTTTGTGAGGGGCTGACAGCGTGGCTTCGCTCACTCCCAGTGAAGTAGCCCGGTATCACGATCAGGGCTACCTGATTCCGTCATACCGACTACCCGCGGCCAGAGTAGACCGGATGCGCGAATCGCTGGACCGCCTGATTCGCGACAACCCGGGCGTGCGGCCCGAGAAGCTGGTGAGCGCACACGTGGTTGGGCGCGGCGACGGCAAAAACGCTGAAGGCGTAAAGGGTAGCCAGGACTTCCTCGATCTGGCGATGGATCCCGACATTCTGGATTTGGTGGAGCAGCTGATCGGTCCCAACATCATCCTGTGGGGTTGCCACGTGTTTTGCAAACCAGCAGGTGATGGGCACGAAACCCCGTGGCATCAGGACGGCCACTATTGGCCGATCCGGCCGCTGGCCAACTGCACCGTTTGGGTGGCGCTGGATCCTTCCACCACCGAAAATGGTTGCTTGCGTGTGATCCCCAAATCCCATGCGGACAAGGTGACGCACCCACATTTGCTGGAAGACCGCCAAGACCTGACACTGCAATTGCGAACGACTGACACCGCATTTGATGTGCGTGACGCAGTAGACCTTGAACTGCAACCGGGACAAATGTCCATGCATGATATACACATGATCCATGGTGCCAACGTGAATCACTCCAGCCAGCGCCGCACCGGCGTGGCTTTGCGGTACATGCCTGGAAGCTCGGTGTTTGAGCGCAACCTCAACCCGGTTGACGGTAAATCCGGGGTGCCAGTTTCATTCGCCACCAGACCGCTGTGGCTGTTGCGTGGCCAGGATCTTACCGGCCGCAACGACTTCAACGTCGGCTTTGACAAAGCGGGTTCGAACTAGCACTCGTCTCACCTAAATCGACTCTCCAGTTCGGCCGGACGACGGCGGGGGTTTAAACCTCGCTATCACCGTCATAGCCAACGCCCAATTGATCCATTGCCACTTGCTGCCTAGACTGGAAGGGCAAGCAAATGCAATCAACTCAAGGAGAGAAACATGTCAACAGAACTCAAATGCCCCGTGATGCACGGGGAGTCCGGCAAGCACATGGCTGCTGGTGCCGTGAACAATGCCGACTGGTGGCCCAACCAGCTCAACCTGAAAGTCCTGCACCAGCACGCGGCCGAATCCAACCCAATGGACGAAGGATTTGACTACGCGAAGGAATTCGCATCGCTGGACCTTGACGCCGTTGTCAAGGACCTCACGGCCCTGATGACCGACTCACAAGATTGGTGGCCTGCCGATTGGGGCCACTACGGCGGGTTGATGATACGCATGGCCTGGCACTCCGCAGGCACCTATCGCATCCATGACGGCCGCGGGGGGGCAGGGCACGGCAACCAACGCTTCGCACCGCTGAACAGCTGGCCAGACAATGGCAACCTTGATAAAGCTCGCCGACTGCTCTGGCCGATCAAGCAGAAATATGGTCGCAAGCTCTCGTGGGCCGACCTGATGATTCTGGCGGGTAACGTGGCGCTTGAAAGCATGGGCTTCAAGACCTTCGGATTTGCCGGTGGCCGTGAGGATATCTGGGCACCCGAAGAGGATGTGTACTGGGGCGCCGAGCGGCAATGGCTTGCGACCAGCGACAAAGCCAACAGCCGATACTCTGGCGAGCGCCAGCTGGAGAACCCCCTTGCCGCCGTGCAAATGGGCCTGATCTATGTGAACCCTGAAGGCCCGGACGGCAAGCCCGATCCGGTAGCCTCTGGCCGCGATGTGCGGGAGACCTTTGCCCGCATGGCCATGAACGATGAAGAAACCGTGGCGCTGGTCGCAGGCGGTCACACCTTCGGCAAGGCCCACGGCGCGGGAGATCCGGCCCTGGTCGGTGCCGAGCCGGAGGGTGCCAGCATCGAAGAGCAGGGCCTGGGCTGGGCCAACAAGCTGGGTAGTGGCAGGGGTGTTCACACCACCACCAGCGGTATTGAAGGCGCCTGGAAGCCCAACCCCACCAAGTGGGACATGGGCTATTTCGATATGCTGTTTGGCTATGAGTGGGAGCTGACCAAAAGCCCGGCTGGTGCCCAGCAGTGGACACCCAAAAACTGCAAGCCCGAGCACCTGATTCCGGATGCCCATGATCCGGCAAAGAAACACCCTCCGATGATGACAACGGCTGACATGTCGCTGCGCATGGATCCCGCATACGAGAAAATTTCTCGCCATTTCCACAAAAACCCCAAAGCCTTCGCCGATGCGTTCGCGCGCGCCTGGTACAAGCTGACACACCGCGACATGGGCCCGCGCACCCGCTACCTTGGAAAGCTGGTGCCGAAAGAAGAGCTGATCTGGCAAGACCCGGTTCCTGCCGTAAACCACAAACTGATCGATG
>JAHEBY010000335.1 GCA_024642025.1 Comamonadaceae bacterium
CGTCAGCCACGGTGCGCACGCCGCCACCCACGGTAAGCGGGATGAACACCTCCGAAGCCACGGCTTCGATGATGTGGAGGATCAAATCACGGTCATCACTGGTGGCGGTAATGTCCAGAAAGGTCAGCTCGTCGGCACCCTGGTCGTTGTAGCGCGCCGCGATTTCGACCGGGTCGCCGGCGTCGCGCAATTCGACGAAATTGACGCCCTTGACGACGCGGCCACCGGTCACGTCCAGGCAGGGGATGATGCGTTTGGCTAGCATGGCGTGCAGCCCCGGCGGCTAGCCATTCAACTCGTCCGCCCGCTCATGAGCCTTCTCAAAATCAAGATCGCCACTGTAAATGGCCCGCCCGCAAATGACGGCTTCGACGCCCTCGTCTTCGACGTCGCACAGTGCTTCGATATCGGCCATGTTGGACAGGCCACCTGAGGCGATTACGGGAATCGACAGCGCCTGCGCGAGCTTGACGGTGGCGTCGATGTTGATGCCGGACAGCATGCCGTCGCGGCCGATGTCGGTGTAGATGATGGATTCGACGCCGTAGTCTTCGAATTTCTTGCCCAGGTCAACCACGTCATGGCGGGTGAGCTTGCTCCAGCCATCCGTGGCCACTTTGCCATCGCGCGCATCCAGGCCCACGATGATGTGGCCACCAAACGCGGTGCAGGCGTCCTGCAGGAAGCCGGGGTTTTTGACTGCCGCCGTGCCGATGATGACGTAACGCAGGCCTGCATCCAGGTAGCGCTCGATGGTATCCAGGTCGCGAATGCCGCCCCCCAGCTGCACTTCCACTTCGCTGCCCACGTCCTTCAGAATCTTGCGAATGGCGGCTTCGTTTTTAGGATGGCCGGCAAACGCGCCGTTCAGATCGACCAGATGCAGGCGCCGCGCGCCTTTGCTGACCCAGCTGCGCGCCATGACGGGCGGGTCTTCACCAAAGATGGTGGATTGATCCATGTCGCCTTGTTTGAGGCGCACGCAGTGACCGTCTTTGAGGTCAATGGCAGGGATGAGCAACATGAGGGCGCCGCTTAAGACTGGGGAAAAGAGTCAGAGGGAAATATTTGGATGCGCCGGACAACCGCCGGGAGCCGGGTGCCGGCTGCATGGGGACATCTGCTTAATCACGGGTTCCAGTGAAGGAAGTTACGGTATAGGGCCAGGCCATGGTCTGCGCTTTTTTCGGGATGAAATTGCGTCGCAAAAATATTATCACGCGCAACGACCGCGCAGAAGCGTCCGCCATAGTCAGCTTCGCCGGCATTGTGGCGCGCATCAGACGGATTCGCGTGAAAACTGTGTACAAAGTAGAAATAGCTGCCATCGGGCACATTGCCCCACACCGGATGCGTAGCCCCGTCTTGCTGTCCCTGAAACACCTGATTCCAGCCCATTTGCGGCACCTTGAAGCGGCTGCCATCGGGCTGCAGCCGGCCCAGCAGCTGGAATTTCGTGACGTTTCCGGGTATGAGCCCCAGGCACGGCGTGTCCTGCTCGTCACTGTGATCCAGCAGCATCTGCATGCCCACACAAACGCCCATCAGGGGCTTGGTGGCAGCAGCATGCAAAACCGCCTTGAGCATGCCGGAATCGGTGAGCTCACGCATGCAGTCACGCATGGCGCCCTGACCAGGCAGTACCACGCGCTCGGCAGCATCTACCTCTTGCGCGGTACGGGCCCAGATCACTTCAAGATCGCCGCCCTGCGCGGCGTGAATCACCGCCTGCGTGACCGAACGGAGGTTGCCCATGCCGTAATCGACCACGGCGACAGTTCTTTTTGCTATCATAATAATAGCTATCTATGTATAATACACGGGGTCTAGAAGCCTATTTTCTATAAAATTTCGCCAAAATAGGCCGAAAGCAGTCTTACAACGATCCCTTGGTGGAGGCAATGCTGTCCAGCGCGCGCGGATCCATCTCCAGCGCCATGCGCAGTGCCCGGGCGAAGGCCTTGAATACGGTTTCTGCCTGGTGGTGGGCGTTCTCGCCGCGCAGGTTGTCAATGTGCAGCGTGACAAAGGCGTGGTTCACAAACCCCTGAAAAAACTCGTGGGCCAGCTGGCTGTCAAATGTGCCGATCATGCCGCTCTTGAACGGCACATTCATGATCATGCCCGGGCGGCCTGAAAAATCGACCACCACGCGGCTCAGCGCTTCGTCCAGCGGCACGTAGGCGTGCCCGTAGCGGCGGATGCCCTTTTTGTCGCCCACGGCCTTGTGCACGGCCTGCCCGAGGGTGATGCCCACGTCTTCCACCGTGTGGTGGCCGTCAATGTGCAAGTCACCCTTGGCCGCGACGTGCAGGTCAATCAGGCCATGGCGGGCGATCTGGTCCAGCATATGGTCAAAGAACCCGATGCCCGTGGACAGGCTGGCCTGGCCAGTGCCGTCCAGATTGACCTTGACGGTGATCTCGGTCTCGGCTGTTTTGCGGGTGATTTCGGCTATTCGCGGCGTCATGTGGGTGGCTTTAGGGACGATAGGATATGGCTCTATTGTCCCAGTTCTTGACGCAGTTTGAGCGCCCGAGCTACAAGCTGGCGCGAAGCGCAGCAATCATTTGCGCGTTTTCGTCCGCCGTTCCCACCGTCAGGCGCAGGCAGTTGGCCAACAGCGGGTGCATGCCAGAGACATTTTTGACCAGGACATTTCGTGCCTTCATACCCTCAAAGGTTTTGGCAGCATCGGGCACGCGTACCAGCAGCATGTTGGCGTCGCTCTTGAACGCCTGCACCCCCTTTGTTGCCTGGATCGCATCAAAAATAATAGCGCGCTGCGCTTTGATATCGAGGGCTTGCGTCGCAAATACATCAGTATGCTCCAGCGCAAACAGCGCGCATTCAGCGTTCAATGTGCTCACATTGAATGGCGGGCGCAGCTTGTTGATTTCCTCAATCAGCGCCTTTTGGCCCATCATGTAGCCAATGCGCACACCGGCCAGCCCAAACTTGCTCATGGTGCGCATCAACAGCACATGGGCATTGTCAGCCGGGTTGGCGCGCATCACATCCAGCCAGGTGCGGCTGGAAAATGGCTGGTAGGCCTCGTCTAACGCCACGATGCTGCCCACCTCGCGGGCGGCGGCCACCACGCGCAACATGTCAGCCTCGTCCCACAAATTGGCGGTGGGGTTGTTGGGATAGGCCAGATAAACAATAGCAGGTTCGCGTGTGGCAATGGCTTGCAGCATGGCCGTCACATCCAGCGCAAAGTCGGCGGTGAGTGGCACCCCTACGAAGTCCAGCCCCTGCAGTGCGGCGCTCATGGCGTACATCACGAACCCGGGCACAGGCGCTAGGATGACGGGTTCAGACTCACCAGCCGCAACCGGCCTGTCGCAGGCCATGGCCAGCAGCGAAATCAGCTCGTCCGAGCCATTGCCCAGCATGATGTCAAAACCAGCAGGCATGTCGGCATAGGTGGCCAATGCATGGCGTAAATCGTCGACACGGCTGCCCGGATAGCGGTTCAGCGCCAACGCGCCGAGCCGCTGGCCCAGATGGGCCTGCAGGTCGGGCGACAAGCGGTGCGGGTTCTCCATCATGTCGAGCTTGACAAAGCCTGTGGCAT
>JAHEBY010000336.1 GCA_024642025.1 Comamonadaceae bacterium
AGGCGATGACCGGAATCTTCAGCTGGTTCGCCTTGTTGACCGCCGGCAAAATTGCGTCTTTGTCTTTACCCAGAATGATCAGAACCTTGGCGCCCTTGGCGATCAGGCCGTCGATGTCGGAGAGCTGCTTCTCGGAGGAGGCTCCAGCGTCAGACATGATGTAAGTTGCACCTGATTTGGCGAGCTCAGCCTTGATGGCGGCTTCGTCGGTTTTCCAGCGCTCTTCCTGGAAGGCATCGTAGCTCACGCCGACGACCAATTGGGCGAAAGAGGAACCTGCTGCCATCGCAAATGCGAGCGCGGTCAAATGACGTTTGAATTGCATACTTGTCTCCGGTTTAAAGAGCCCATCAGGGCGTCGAGTTGAAAGTGTCTCCTGCCGCCGTAAAACAATGTGCTGCTTTGTGTCAGCGCGCCATTTAGTTCGGTCAGTAAACCAAGTATCACAGGAATGACCAAATCCCGTATTGGGGAAAACGCTAGGTGCCCAACGCCTTGGCGACTGCATCAATTCGTGCCCTGCGGATATTTTCTCCAATTTCTTGGCCGGTAGCTCCCGCCGTTATTGCGTTGTAAGCTATTAATGTTGTAGCAACGGACTGACCGGCTGCAAGTGCTTTCAGAACCCGTTCCTGTGCCGGGTAGGGAATGTCCGTAGGTGGCTCGTCAGGTGCCGTTTCTGCGTGGTCGTCCAGTGCCAGACACTTGCAGGCCTGCAAAATGTCGGCGAGCCTGGCGGGCTTTCGAAACGCGTCGCAACGGTCCAGCAGGTCCACCATCGCATCCGCGGCAATTTCAGAACTTTTATCGATGGCGCCACGCTCACGCAGCACCACGTTGGCCAGTTCGCTGCAGGGTGTCGGCACCCGCAGCCGTAGCGTCAAATCTTCAAGCCAGCAGGCCGGCTTGGATACGGCATGGGACGGCTGCGATGCTGACTGCTGCTGCGCAGGCGGCTGAAGGCGAATGCACAAGCAGGCAAATCGCACGGGTAACGGTGCCTGCAGGCTGGCTGTCAGGTCCAGAACGCCGCTTTGCAAGCTGCAGTTCAACGCCTGAACCTCTGGAAACAACCGGGGCAAGGCCTCACAAGCACGCAAAACCTCGAACATTCGCGATGGCTTTTGTGCCATCAGGCCGCGGGAGACCTCCTGCCACACGCGCTCGCGGACCAGATGGTCGGCCTCGCCGTGTTGAACCATCTCGCGCATCAGCTGCAGGGTTTCTGGTGCAACGGTGAAATCGGAAAAGCGAGCCGCCAGCCGCGCCACACGCAAGATGCGCACCGGGTCTTCGCGGAAGGCGTCTGATACATGGCGCAGCACTTTGCGCTCAATATCACCGCGGCCATCAAATGGATCGATAAATGGCTCTTTCTTGATATCAATTTGGCCACCAGCCCCTGTCCAATTTATATCTATAGCTATTGAATTGATAGTAAGATCGCGTCGAGCCAGATCTTGCTCCAGCGTCACATCGGGCGCTGCGTGGATGGCAAATCCGCGATAACCGGGTGCTGTTTTTCGTTCAGTGCGGGCCAGCGCATATTCCTCGCGGGTGTCGGGGTGCAAAAACACCGGGAAGTCGCGTCCAACGGGCAAATACCCGAGCTTGACCAGATCCTCGGGCGTCGCTCCCACCACGACCCAGTCACGGTCGGTCACTGGCAAGCCCATCAAGGCGTCTCTCACCGCACCACCCACCATGTAAATCTGCATCGGCGCAGTGTACTGAAGTGCATCTGGGCTCAGTAAAACACGCCGTTTTGTGGCGAAATTCACGTTGGTCCAGGGTTATCACTGCCCGTCGCGCCCAGGTTCGATGTAACAATAAGTTACACATCTGGCGGCATGCTGGTCCAGGTATTCAACCTTTCTTTAATCGGCCAGTTTCCTCCTGCGCATGCCAGGTTGCCCTTAACAGGACGTACCGGCTTGAACTTGGGTGACGGCGTTGTACTGACATGCCAAACCCGACGCTACCGGACGCTTATCCGCGAGGCCGTTCGCAACCTGCAAGCCAGGAGGCGTTCGCCCCCTACGCTGGCGAAGCCGGCCTGCTGCAGGGCAATCCGGCGCCCCTGCTTGGCAACCAACAGGAATATTTTGGGCGACAGGCTTTCGCTTTGGCGGCGGGCCATTGGGCCATGACTTTCGCGGCAGCTGCAGTCGTGGCGTGGATGCTGTTGGCCATGCTGAGCCACAACGCGCTGATGCGCGACAACATTGAGCAGACCATCTGGGCGCACAGCTTTGAATGGGGGTATTACAAGCATCCGCCACTACCCACCTGGCTCCTCATACTTTTCACCAAGGCACTGGGCCCGTTGTGGTGGTTGACCAACCTGCTGGCGGCAATGTGCCTCGTGATCACGGCCTTCGCCACCTATTTGCTGGCGCTGCGGCTGACAACACCCCGTACCGCGCAGCTGACGATTTTGCTGTGGGGCTTGCACCTGACGCTGACCTGGCGGGCCAACTTGTACAACCACAACACGGTTCTCATGCTGTTCTGCGCGTTGACGGCTTGGGCAGTCGTCGCGGCAACTCAACTGCAATCCGCCCGCCACTGGCTTCTGGCCGGCGCCTTCGCCGGTTGTGCCATGTTGGCCAAGTACCAGGCGGCAATCTTGATGGGGGTGCTGTTGATCATCCTGTGGCGGGGGCGGTATCTGGCCGACCCGATCCACAGACGTGGCGCAGGCATGGCTGTTATGGTGGCTTTGGCCGTCTTTGCGCCCCATTTGGCCTGGTTGATCGCCAATGACTTTTTGCCACTCAAATACGCCAGCCACCATCTGCCAAAGGCCTCGTGGCCAGACGGCCCCTTGGTTGTCATCAGCTTTGGACTACAGCAAGTGCGCATTCTCTGGCCAGCGCTGACGGCCGTGTTGACCTGCGGCGTTTGGTTCCGCTTGCGTCACCAGCCGTCAGCGTTGCCTGCGGGAATGCTCGATGCCCAGCACCAAACGCGGATGCTCTGGGTCCGATTCCTCGCAATGGGGCCATTGGTGCTTGTGCTGTGTATTGGCCTTTTCGGGGTCAATTTACAGAACCACTGGGGCGTACAGACCCTGCAGTTTGCCTGCCTCGGTTTGGCAGTGTGGTTGGCGCGGCGCTCGTCGGTTCGGCCCCGACAACTCCTCATCGTTGCCTGCGTCCTTCACGCGGTGCTGATCGCTACTATCGTGCCAGACATCGTCAACCCCCGCACCGGCCGCCATCAGCACTATGCCGACGAGCAGTTTCCCGCACGGGAACTCACGCGGCTAGCGATGGCCGACTGGCATCAGACGACGAACTGTCCGCTCAGCTATGTGGTTGGCCCGCCTTTCGAGGCCGGAACCGTTGCGGTGTTCTCAGGCCAGAACCCCAAGGTTTTTGAAGCTGGAAGCTCTGTGGCCAGCCCGTGGATTGACCGGTCGGACCTCGAATTTCGGGGCGCTGTGTATTTTGCCTACACGCCGGGTGAACTCCCGCAATCTGGTTCGGTGTCCAAGGCCCTCGCGGTTTCGCGCGCAGACACCGCCAAGCGCCCGGGCGTGGTCTATTGGTCGGTGGTCGCCCCAACTGCCCCTT
>JAHEBY010000337.1 GCA_024642025.1 Comamonadaceae bacterium
CAGCGCCGCCCGGACACGTTCTGTTACAGGAAATTCGGGGGTAGGAGCTTGATTCATAAGGGTTTTTCTGGACACGGGCACTTCATGACGGCTATACTACAAACGCTTCGGGCGCTGAATTTTAGCTGCGCATGCGGCCTGAATGTCGCTAGTCAACAACGATACGACCACCGCCAGACCATCAGACCGGCAAATTGTTACGAGGATATGACTTGAAATACAGCCCCATTCACTCAATCGACGGCTTCGGGCCCGCTGCCATTTCCATGGTACCGCGCCACACCCTGCGAATCGTTGCAGCCTTGGCCGTGCTCATGCTGGGTGCGGCGGGCGGTGCACTGGCAGTTGCCTCTCTTACGCCCGACCCCGTAGATTTGCCGATCCGACAAGTCGTGGAGTCTGTCGAGCCATTGGCACTGTCGGCCCAAGTGGCGGCTCTGGGGGCTACGCCGTTTAATCTTTACCGCTCGGAAATTACCCGCTCCAACGACACCGTCGATACCCTGTTCAAGCGGCTGGGTCTTAATGACGTGGCTGCGGCAGCGTTCATGCGGTCCAACGCCATGGTCCGGCAAAATTTGCTGGGCCGGGCCGGCCGAAATGTACGAGCTGAGGCCACTGAGAACAATGCGCTCATTCGATTCAGCGCCCGCTGGAGCCCGGAAGACGACGGCAACTTTACGCGGCTGGTTGTGGAGCGTGCTGAAAAGGGTTTCACCGCGAAAATGGAAACCACACCCTTGAGCGCATCGGCACGACTGGCCAGCGGATCGATCGAGTCATCACTATTTGCGGCAACGGATGCGGCTGAGGTGCCAGACGCAATTGCCATTCAGGTGGCCGAGATTTTTTCCGGGGATATTGATTTTCACCGGGACTTGCGCAAGGGTGACAAATTTTCAGTGGTCTATGAAAGCCTGGAAGGCGATGGCGAGTCACTGCGCGCCGGCCGCGTGCTAAGCGCTGAGTTCGTCAATAAAGGAAAAAGCTACCAGGCCGCCTGGTTTAACGACCCCGCAACAAAAGGTAAAGGCGCTTATTACACGCTGGAGGGTCAGAGCCTGCGGCGCGCCTATTTGACGTCACCCTTGGCGTTCTCACGCATCAGCAGCACATTCAAAATGCGCTTTCATCCGATTCTGAACAAATGGAAGAAGCATTTGGGCGTAGATTACGCTGCCTCCACAGGCACGCCGGTTCGTACGGTTGGTGATGGCGTCGTTGACTTTGCCGGGGTTCAGAATGGTTTTGGCAAAGTGGTGATCGTCCAGCACCGCAACAAGCAAAGCACGGTTTACGCGCATTTAAGCCGCATAGCCGTGCGCAAAGGGCAGCGCATCGAACAGGGCGAGACGATTGGCGCCGTCGGTTCCACGGGATGGGCCACCGGGCCACACCTTCACTTTGAATTCCGCGTCGACGGCGTACACCACGATCCGCTGACCATCGCCCGGGAGAGCAATTCTGTGCCCGTTTCGGCGGCTGGCAAGGCCGAATTTAATCGCCTGGCCGCAGATTTGCGCCAACAGCTGAGCGCGGCGGCGCTTTTAACGGGCAGCAGCGCGCAATAGAGTAGCGGTATCCGACGATCATTTCGGGTCAACCACTGCACCCTCGCCCGACGCAACGTCCGCCCCCCCATGAGTGATCTCTACATCGGCCTGATGTCCGGCACTTCACTGGACGGGGTTGACGGCGTAATCGTGGACTACGCCATTGGGCCAACAGCGGTGTTGGCACACACTTATCTTCCGTTTCCAGTAGCGTTGGCCGCAGACCTTTTGGCGCTCAATTCGAGTGGGGTCGACGAGTTGCACAGGGCGGCGCTGGCTGCCAATTCGCTGGTCAGCCTGTACGCACAGGTGGTTCACAACCTGCTGAAACATGCAAACATTAGCGCGCTCAATATCGCGGCCATAGGTGCACACGGACAGACCGTCCGCCACCGACCCCAGGAATTTGATGGTACGGGGTACACATTGCAGCTCAACAATCCCGCTTTGCTGGCGGAACTGACGGGCATTGATGTCGCCGCGGACTTTCGGAGCCGTGACGTCGCTGCCGGCGGGCAAGGCGCGCCGTTGGTTCCGGGATTTCACCGAGCTGCCTTTGGAGGCAGCAAAGCGCACGTCGCTGTTTTAAACATCGGCGGCATTGCCAATTTGACGGTGTTGGGGAACCCAAATTCGGAATCAGCGCCTTTGGGGTTTGACTGCGGACCTGGTAACGCCTTGATGGACGAATGGTGCAGGGCTCAAACCGGGCAAAACTATGATGCGGGTGGCGAGTGGGCTTCCAACGGAAGCGTTCACCCGCAGTTGCTGGCTCACATGCTGACCGAACCTTTTTTTGCGAAACCACCACCCAAAAGCACTGGGCGTGACCTGTTCAACCCGCATTGGCTGCGCGGTCACTTGGCACGTTTCAGCAATATCACGCCCGTAGACGTGCAAGCCACATTGGCGGAACTGACTGCAAGCACCTGCTCCACTTGTGTGAATAGCTATTCAAAAGATAGCAAACTCGTGCTGGTATGTGGGGGCGGCGCGCTCAATACCCACCTCATGCGCCGCTTGCAAGCCCATCTGCCGAATTGCCAAGTGGCCTCAACCCAAGCACGAGGTCTGCCACCCATGCAGGTGGAGGCAGCAGCATTTGCCTGGCTGGCAAGGCAAACCATGCTGCGCCAAACGGCCTCGATTAAAAGCGTAACGGGCGCCAAAGGCGCCCGCATTCTGGGTGCTGTGTACCCCGCCTAAGCCGCAAGGGTACACATCTCAAAACCTCAGGTCGAAAAGCTTGAGCCACACCCACAGGTGGTGGTGGCGTTGGGGTTTTTGATGACAAACTGGGCGCCCTGCAGATCTTCCTTGTAGTCGATCTCAGCCCCGACCAGGTACTGATAGCTCATGGCGTCGATCAACAACGACACGCCGTTTTTGGTCATCGTGGTGTCGTCTTCATTGGTAATTTCATCAAATGTGAACCCGTATTGGAAGCCGGAACAGCCACCGCCCTGCACAAACACGCGCAGCTTCAGGTCCGGATTGCCTTCTTCAGCAATCAGGTCAGCAACTTTTGCCGCCGCACTGTCAGTAAACAGAATCGGGGCGGGCATTTCAGACTGAATATTCTCGGCAACAGCGCTCATGGCGGGCTCCAATAAAGACATTTAAAGTAATAGTACAGCAATTAGCTCGGGAATTCTTCGCTCAGTTATTTGCCGCCAGTTTCAGTGTGGGCTTTATCTCGCCATCAAGCGAGGGGCACAGCTGGCCCGCGATGGTGGCGCCCTGATGCATTTCCAGCGCGATGTAATGCACGTCACCCACAATTCGCGCCTTGGGCTGCAGCTCCAGCATGACACTGGCATAGATGGGCCCGTTAACCTGACCATTGATGATGATATGGTCCGCGTGAACCTCACCGTTCACCACCGCCGTCTCCGAGATCACCAGGATGCTTGCCTGATCGTCGTTGGAGCGAATATTGCCCGTCACGGTGCCGTCTACACGCAGTCCCTCCCCAAACGCATAGTGCCCGGTGATCTGGCTGCCGTGTGCAATCAGACTCTTGA
>JAHEBY010000338.1 GCA_024642025.1 Comamonadaceae bacterium
TGCGGGGGTGTTGAGTCATCGTTCGATGGGCTCTGGGCCAGACGCATCGAGTTATGTGGCAGAGGTTGCCGTTAAACGCCAGTGTGGCCTTATCGTGGTGGCCACCGAGGGGCGCAACGCTGTGATGCGGTTGCTGACCGGCAGCATTGTTCCGGGTTTGATCACCAGCGCAAGCGTGCCGGTCATGATCTGCCCGCCAGACGGCAAGGCGTCGGGCAAAGGTCGCCGTGCCGTTGTACCTGGCCGTGTGCGGCGGCGCAAAACCAGCGCTACCAATGGCGGTGGTCCTTCACCGGATATGAATGCCTGAGGGTTGACCGTCCAGCCACGCCAAGAGGGCACTTCCAACCGCCTCGGGTTGCTCCATCGGAGCCATGTGCCCGCATTCGGGGATGGCCACCAAACGGGACCCAGTAATCAGGTTATGCATAGACACGTGCTGGGCTAGCGGGCTCCAGGCATCGTCCTTGCCGCACATCACCAGTGTCGGGCATTGAATCATGGGTAGGAGCGGCGCTGCATCTGGCCGGGACAAAAGCGCCTGAATTTGCGCCTCAAATTGATCTGGCGAGCTGCGCTCTATCATGTCCAGAATGGATTCAAACAGCGGCGAGTCACGTTGACTTGTATGCACCATGGGCGGAGCCCACTGCTGCCCCATTTGACGCATCCCATCGCGACGCGCAAGGGCCAGCAAGGCCAGACGTTTTGCGCGCTCAGCAGCGCCGACAGCGCCTTGTGCCAACGGATGAACGCCTGTGTCGAGCAGCGCGAGCCGTTCAACCCTCTGTGGCGCCAGCCGAAAGACCTCAAAAGCAACTCGACCACCCATCGAATGTCCCGCTACCGAAAATCGGCCCGCGGGCGCAGCGTTGAGCGCATGCTCGGCCATTGCTGTGATGGAATTCAGGTTGCCATATGCCGGCACGATGCAATTTGCGGCGTGCCCCACTGCCTCAACCTGTGCTGACCACACCATCGCGTCGCACATCAGGCCAGGGAGCAAAAGAAGTGTCGGTTTCATTGAAAAATTATGCGAAATTTGGCCTAAGCCCCCATCAAATATTCGTCAACAGCTATAGTAATTATAGCTGTTGACGCATTCAGCGAACACGACGCTTATGAGGCTTTCGCCAATGCAGGGAGTGCAATGCCGGCCCGAGCGATTCAGGCACTCACGTGGTTGCTGTGTCGTGCCAAACCACCGGTTTACGCGCTTTTGCCCAGGTTTCAAAATTGCCTGCATAGTATTTTTCAACCACGTTCCGCTTGATTTTGAGTGTGGGCGTCACAAAACCGCTTTCGACACTCCACTGTTCAGGCACAACGGCAACAAAGTCCAGCCGCTCATGCGGATCAAGCTGCGCATTGACCACCTTCAGGTGCGCCGTCAGGTCGTCAGTAAACTGCTTGCGGGGCTCGCCGGACTTCAGGGCGTCCCAGCTACCCTGCGGCAACATGGCCAGAGCAAACGGCTGCGGAAAGGCCAAGCCAGAAACCATGCATGCTTCGATTTTGGTAAACGCGCCCAGCTTGCTCTCGATTGGCGCTGGTGACACGTATTTGCCTTTACTCGTCTTGAATTGCTCTTTCGCCCGACCGGTAATCTTCAGACGGCCCTGCTCGTCCATTTCACCTATGTCGCCTGTCTTGAGCCAGCCGTCATCCGTCATGGTCTCGCGCGTTTTTTCTGGCTCCTTGAAATAACCTTGCATATGGGCCGGGCCGCGGGTCAGAATTTCGCCACCCTCAGAGAGCTTGACCTCGCAGCAGTCACCCGCACTGCCAACATAGCCCACGCGCGAGGCACCGGCTCGGGACGACGTGGCCGTGGCAAATTGCTCAGTCATGCCATAGCCTTCCAGCAGCTCCAGCCCGAGCTTGCGATACCAGCTCATGACTTCCGGTGGCAATGGCGCAGCTCCAGTCCCGGCAAAGCGCACATGGTCAAGACCCAATTGCTTGAGGATTTTCTTTTTGACGATACCGCCCAGGATCGGAATACCCATCAGGCGGTCGAGTTTCTGTGGCGGCATCTTTGCGAGCACCCCCTGCTGGAACTTGACCCAAAGTCGCGGCACCGAGAAAAAGAACGTGGGGCGGGCACGCTGAAGGTCGGCGAGGAACGTGTCCAAGCTCTCCGCAAAATAGATTCGCGAGCCCACATAAATGCTGTGCCCTTCAACCAGGCATCGCTCCGCCACATGAGCAAGCGGCAGGTAGGAAAGGGACCGCTCGTTCACCGTTGAGCTGATGACGTTGACCATGGCCTTGGCAGTATGGGCAAACGAGGCAAAGCCATGAACCGCACCTTTGGGCATGCCCGTGGTACCGGAGGTGTAGATGATGGTCGCCATGGCGTCTTCCGCAAACGTCGGGCTTTCTTTCATGGGCTGCGTGACCTTGATGATGTCGTCCCATTTCTTGAAGTTCCTGGCATCGCACAATGGCGTGCTGATGCACGGCATATCGTCAGGAATCCCTGGCTGCATGGCTTTCCAGTCATCCAGCTTGCCCACAAAACACAGCTTGCTATCCGAGTGCGCAAGAATCTGGCGCACGGTTTCGGCAACGAGGTTGGGATAAATTGGCACGCTCACGTAGCCGGCCATCCAGATTGCCAGATCGGCCATGATCCACCACGACGTGTTTTTGCTCATGATGGCCACACGCGCGCCAGGCTCCCAGCCCTGCATTTTGAGGTGGGCAGCCATGCGACGTGCCTCGTCCATGGTTTGCGCCCAAGTCCAGTCGCGCACCTGCCCACCGCCCAAAGGCTGAGTCAGAAAAATCTCGTTGGCACGCTCTTTCTCCCAGCGGTAGGCACGTTGCAATGGCAGGTCACCTGGCTCTATTTTCGTCATGTGAAATTTCCTTGATTTTCTGTGTCAAACACTCAGACAATCGACACCGTAAACCAATCCGCCCCCTGACGAAACAGCATTGACCCTAATAGCCTGTCACATTGGGAATGTCACGGCTATCCATGACATGAGGAAAATCTGGAGCTCTGAACCGGGGCCGAACGTCAAGCCGGATACGAATCCATCGTCAAAACGGCTCATTCAGTTGTTGCTCCAGATCATGCAAGACTTGATAGCATGGCAACACCTGTGAAACGCTGCTGATGGGTTCACGGCCTTCACGAATGGCCGCAAAAAACTCGCGGTCTTGCAGCTCAATGCCATTCATCGACACAGCAACTTTGCTGACGTCGATTTTTTCGTCTTTCCCGGTAAACAGGTCATCGTATCGGGCCAGATAGGTGGCCGAATCGCCAATGTATCTAAAGTAGGTTCCCAGGGGGCCGTCGTTGTTGAAACTTAAACTGAGCGTGCAAATTGCCCCGCTGGCGCTTTTGAGCTGAATGCTCATGTCCATCGCAATGCCGAGCGCGGGATGAATCGGCCCTTGAATGGCGTTGGCTTTGACGATGGGGCTGCCACATTGGTAGGCAAACAAATCAACGGTGTGGGCAGCATGGTGCCAGAGTAAATGATCGGTCCAGCTTCGGGCCTGACCCAGCGCATTGGTGTTGGTACGCCGAAAAAAATAAGTCTGC
>JAHEBY010000339.1 GCA_024642025.1 Comamonadaceae bacterium
ATCATGCGTGACAGCATCAGACCCATGAAGAATGTGAAAGCCAGCAGCACCGGGACACCGGCGGCGGAATTTTTGGTCTTTTCAATGGCGAAGATGAAACCAAAAGCGCCACCCAGGAAAACGATGAGGCCCAAGCCGCCTGAAAGCGAGCGGGTGATGCCGGTGCTGACGCCAAGCCATGCGCCGAGCACGGTGGGCAGCATGCTCAGGGCTAGCAGCCAGTAGGTGTTGCGCAGCACCTTGTTGCGTTGCTGCGCGGTTGCGTCAAGGCCGTAGCCTTGGTCAATGGTTTGAACGCGATCATTCATGTGTTGGACTCCTGTGTTCACCTGCGCTGTGCAAGTTGGCCTATTCTAGGACATCCCTATTGCACCTATGCAAGTCGGCCCCGCCGATTTCCCATTTTTGATGTGGACACTGGTTTGCGGCTGGCCGGCGGGTCACAGCCTGACCCACGATGAACCGTTATGCTTCAGCCTTGAAATTCTTTAACCCTAGACCCCATTCTTCACCATATGAAAAATAAACTGGTACTTGAGCTGGCCGATGTCAAGAAAATTGCCGCCGCAGCGGAGGCTGAGGCCCTCACCAACGAATGGGCTGTGTCCATCGCCATCGTGGATGATGGCGGCCACCTGCTGCATTTCCAGCGGCTGGATGGCGCCGCGGCTTTGTCCGCCCAAATTGCACCAGCCAAGGCGCACACAGCCGTCATGGGTCAGCGCGAGACCAAGGTTTATGAGGACATCATCAACGGTGGCCGTTACGCCTTTCTGACCGCGCCGGGCGTGCAGGGTCTGCTTGAGGGCGGGGTGCCCATCATCAAGGACGGCCAGTGTCTTGGCGCCGTGGGTGTTAGTGGCGTCAAATCCCCACAGGACGCGCAAGTGGCCAAGGCGGGCATTGCCGCGATTGGCTTGTAAGCCCATCGCCTCTAATTGAGGCGAAAAGTAATGGGCACGTCATACGGCATGGTCATCGGCACGCCGTTGCGTTTTCCAGGCACGTAGCGCCAGTTCATGGCGGCGGTCTGCGCCGCCTGGTCCAGCCGGTCATAGCCGCTGGACGTCTTGATTTGCCCTTTCTGCGCCCGGCCGTCGGCGCCGACCAATACCTCAACAATCACAGTGCCCTCTTCGCGCAAGCGCCGGCTGATCGCGGGGTAGGGTGCCGTGGGGTTTTTCAGGTAATCGGCGTCGCTGGAAGGTCGCTCAAGCGCAGGGCTGGCCTTGCCGGCGGGCGGGCTAGCGTTTGTGCTTGCATTTGCGATTGCTGTTGCGGAATTGGGGGCTGATCCGGTTGCAACGATTGCGTTGGCCGCGCCGGTTGGTGCAGCCGTTGCAGGCTCTATGCCAACTGTGGACACGGTTGGGACGGTGGGGGCGGTTGGTACGGTGGGGGCAGCGGGTCCTGGCAATGAATTCGCCGTTGCGGCAGTGTTCGGTAAAGCCTTTGCCACGGTGCTGGCGGTAACCGGTGTCGGTGCCGAGGTTGGGGTCGGGGTCGGGGTCGGGGTCGTGTCGCGCGCCATGGCTGTGCGAACAGGAGCCGCTGGCGGGTTCGGAGTCGGATTCACGGGTGGCATGGGGATATGGGCCTGCTTTTCTGGTGTCTCGGGCTGCGCAGAGGCAATTTCCGGTGCAATGAATCTCACAGGCATCACCCGCAAGTCGACCACCGGATCTCGATGCCCCATACCCGCCTGCAGGGCCCACAGCCCGGCAACATGGAGCGCCACCACGATGCTGGCAATCCCGACAACTCGATTGGTCATGAGATGTGTCATGAATCGCTAAAAGATATGACCAAATTGCCCTCTAGCCCCTGATGGATATGTGTCAATAGCTATAAAAATAGTAGTAACTGGTTTGCGCAGTAACCAGCCATCAATACACAAGCCGCTCGGGCCGAATTTCCTGCAATATCGTCGTGGCAATTTCCTCAATGGATTTTGTGGTGGTCGACAGCCAGCGAATATTGCTGCGCCGCATCATGCTCTCGGCCTCCGAGACTTCCATGCGGCAATTTTCGATGGACGCATACTTTGAGTTGGGCCGGCGTTCGTTTCGAATCTCGCTCAGGCGTTCGGGCTGAATGCTGAGGCCGAAGATCTTTTTGCGGTGCGGCATCAGGGCTGGCGGCAGGTGCTGGCGCTCAAAGTCTTCCGGGATCAACGGGTAGTTCGACGCCTTGAGCCCGTATTGCATGGCGAGATACAGCGAGGTGGGCGTTTTGCCACTGCGGCTCACTCCCACCAGAATCACGTCGGAATGCTCCAGATCGCGGTTGGATTGCCCGTCGTCGTGTGCGAGCGAGAAGTTGATGGCCTCAATGCGGTTCTGGTATTCCTCGCTTTTGCTGGCGTCGCTAAAACGGCCCACGCGGTGGTTCGACTTGATCCCCAGCTCGGTTTCCAGCGGATGCACGAAGGTGCCAAACATGTCGAGCAGCATACCTTTACACCCCTCCTCAATGATTTTGAGAATCTCCATGTTCACCAGCGTCGTGAACACGATGGGTTTGATTTTCTCGGTCTCGGCCGTGTGGTTGATCTGCCGCACCGCCTGGTGGGCCTTGTCGGGTGAGTCGACAAACGGCAAGCGGACATACTTGGTCTTCATCTCAAACTGCGCCAATATGGCGCGGCCAAAGGTCTCCGCCGTAATGCCAGTGCCGTCAGAGACAAAAAATACGGTGCGATGAGACATGATTTGGCGTCAAAAAGTGAGTCTGATATTTTTGGAGGTGCGGCAGCCGTTTTCTGTTACACCCGCGTCCTACAATGGATGTAATTTACTGCATTGCGCCTTGTGCGCCCTTTGCCCATCTACGCCCGCCGACCTCGATTCCCGACCATGAGCTGTAACCTCGCTTCAGAAAGACATGGGATTGCGGGCACGCCGGTCCATAACCGACAGCGCCCTCGTGTGTGCTCGGGGTGGCCAGGCAGGGCGTTGGCTGACCGGTTTTTAAACTCTGGAGTCCCCCCATGTCTGCACTATTCAGCGCGACCGCACTGGTCGTTCCGTTTGAAAACCTGAGAATGACCGACGTCGAGTCGGTTGGCGGCAAGAATGCCAGCCTCGGCGAAATGATCTCTCAGCTTCCGGCTGGCGTGAAAGTGCCAACCGGATTTGCCACCACGGCCCACGCGTTTCGGGATTTTTTGAGTTTTGGGGGCCTCGCGGACAAAATCAATGCAAAGTTGCACGCTCTGGACACCGAAGACGTGCGCGCGTTGGCCCAAACCGGCGCAGAAATCCGTGCCTGGGTAGAGGCCCAGCCCTTTCCCACCGAACTTGAGGAGGCGATCCGTTCCGAATTCGCCAAACTGACTTCGGACGATGGAGCCGCCACATTTGCCGTGCGCTCATCAGCCACAGCGGAAGACCTGCCGGATGCGTCGTTTGCCGGTCAACAAGAGACGTTTCTGAATGTGCATGGCATTGACGAGGTGCTGCACAAGATGCGGGAAGTGTTTGCCTCGCTGTACAACGACCGCGCCATCAGCTACCGGGTTCACAAGGGTTTTGCCCACGAGCATGTTGCCCTGAGCGCG
>JAHEBY010000027.1 GCA_024642025.1 Comamonadaceae bacterium
GCTGGTTGGCTAATCTGACCCGATTTGTAAATGACATATTGTTGTCAGCACCTTCTATCGTTATCGGACTCTTTGTTTATGCCGTTGTTGTGGCACGCTTCAAATCCTTTTCCGGGTGGGCGGGAGTTGTCGCGCTGGCGCTGATCGTTATTCCAGTCGTTATACGTACAACCGAGAACATGCTGCAGTTGGTGCCCTCAGGATTGCGTGAAGCCGCTTATGCACTTGGGGCACCGAAATGGAAAGTCATCCTGAGCATAACCCTGAAGGCTGCCCGCGCGGGGGTGGTAACCGGTGTGATGCTTGCAGTTGCCCGAATTGCCGGGGAGACAGCACCATTGCTGTTTACTGCACTTAACAATCAGTTCTGGACGTCCAGCCTGAGTGAGCCGATGGCGAGCCTGCCGGTCACCATCTTCAAATTCGCAATGAGCCCTTATGAGAACTGGCAACAACTGGCGTGGGCTGGCGTGTTTCTGATTACCATGGCCGTTTTGGGGCTAAACATCATCGCGCGAATCGTTACGCGGGCACGGTGAACTGAACATGCGCATCCAGCTTGAACAACCTGAAGAATTGCAACAATGAACACTGCCGCTGCTATTAAGGAATCTGCCAAGATTTCGGTCAAGGACCTTAATTTTTACTATGGAAAATTCCATGCATTGAAGGATATTAATCTGGAGATACCGGAAAAGCGTGTGACTGCCTTTATCGGTCCATCCGGGTGTGGGAAATCAACCTTGCTAAGAATTTTCAACCGTATGTTTGAGCTGTACCCGGAGCAACGAGCCGAAGGTGAAATCATGCTGGATGGCGAAAACCTTCTGACCAGCAAGAAGGATGTTGCACTGCTGCGGGCCAAAGTGGGCATGGTCTTTCAAAAACCTACTCCGTTCCCGATGTCGATCTTTGACAATATTGCGTTCGGAGTAAAGTTGTTTGAGAGCCTCAATGCGACCGACATGGAAGAGCGCGTGGAATGGGCATTGCGCAAGGCTGCACTGTGGACTGAGGTAAAAGACAAACTCAGCCAGAGCGGTGCGAGCCTCTCCGGCGGGCAGCAGCAGCGCCTTTGTATAGCGCGCGGCATTGCCATAAAACCTGAAGTGCTTCTACTGGATGAGCCCTGCTCGGCACTTGATCCAATTTCGACGGCCAAGGTCGAGGAATTGATTACCGAGCTCAAAAGCGACTACACCGTTGTCATTGTGACGCACAACATGCAACAGGCTGCCCGTTGCAGTGACTACACGGCCTACATGTACTTGGGTGATTTGATGGAATTTGGCTCAACAGAACAGATGTTTTTCAAGCCGTCACGCAAGGAAACTGAAGACTATATTACTGGCCGATTCGGCTAGGGAGACCCGTATGCCTGAAAAACACCTTTCAACTCAGTTTGACAGTGAACTGAGCGCGGTTTCGACTCGCGTGATGGAGCTTGGTGGCCTTGTCGAGTCCCAGATTCGAAACGCAATTTATGCGCTGTCGCAGTTTAGTGCAGAAGTGGCCAACCAGGTGACAGAAGCAGAGACTCGCGTCAATGCCATGGAGGTTGAAATCGATCGCGAACTGTCCTCAATCATTGGCCGACGACAGCCTACAGCTCGCGACTTGCGCCTGTTGATTGCAATCTCTAAAACGACTGCAAATCTTGAGCGTGTAGGCGATGAGGCTGCCAAAATTGCGCGCATGGTGCGTTCCATCATTAACAGTGGTGCACCACGATCACTGCCTTCGCTTGAGCTGCGTGTGGCCTCTGATCTCGCCTCAGGCCTGTTGCGCAAAGCACTTGACGCGTTTGCTCGGCTAGACACCGCGACTGCTTTGACTATTCTGAAAGAAGACGATCTGATCGACAAGGAGTTCGACGGATTTGTGCGAAAACTGGTGACCTACATGATGGAAGACCCACGCATGATTTCGCCGAGTCTTGATCTGCTCTTTCTCGCCAAAGCGATAGAGCGCATTGGCGATCATGCGAAGAATATAGCGGAATTCATCATTTACGTTGTAAAAGGCGAAGACATCCGTCATGCGCCAATGGAGCAAATTGAATCTGTCGTGAAATGAGAAATCTGCCTGCTGTACTGATTGTTGAAGACGAGCCTGCAATTGCCGAGTTGATTGCCGTTAACTTGCGTCACAACGGATTCAGGCCGCTGTGGGCGATGGATAGTCTGACGGCACAGCGGGAACTAGATGCAGTATTGCCAGATGCAATATTGCTTGACTGGATGTTGCCGGGGGAGAGCGGCCTGAGTCTTGCCAAACGTTGGCGGGCCGACTCACGAACCAAAAGCGTTCCTATCATTATGCTAACGGCAAGAGGCGACGAAATGGATCGAGTTACTGGGCTCGATGCGGGGGCTGACGACTATATTGCCAAGCCTTTTTCGACGAAAGAACTACTGGCCCGCTTAAGGGCGGTGTTGCGGCGCAGAAGCCCCGATCGGGCTACGAGTGTGGTCAGCGTTGGCGGACTGTCGTTGGACCCTGCTACCTATCGAGTGAGTTTCAATGAGCAATTGCTCAAGCTTGGGCCAACAGAGTTCAAGCTCCTGCACTATTTAATGAGCCACGCTGAGCGCGTGCATAGTCGTTCACAGATGTTGGACAAGGTTTGGGGCGACCACGTTTTCATTGAGGAACGGACGGTCGACGTTCATGTAAAACGCTTACGTGAGGCGCTTGGGCCGGCCGGCACTCTCGTTGAAACCGTTCGCGGTGCCGGCTACCGTTTGACCGCTCAGCCGCTTGTTGCTCCTGCTGGCCCTAATCAGTCTGCGGGCTGAAACCTGATTTATGGTGGCGCATTTTCCTGTGTCATGATCGGGCATGCTGTGGCGCCTATTTACCTTTGCTTTGTGTCAGCTTGTCGCTGGTGAAATTGGTTGGCAGTTTTCCACTGAGCCTTACAGGACCGCTGGCCTGCTGGTTGGAGTCATACTGGGTGGGCTGATTTGGTTTGTCATAGATCTTTGGCGGGGTGCGCGCATGCTGGCCTGGTTGCGTGGCGGCGACATGTCCGAGTCGGCGTTGACCGTTGGCCTTTGGGGTGAGGTGTCTGACAGGACCCGGCGTCTGGTTCGCAGCAGGGAGCGGCAGACGGCTGATAGCCAGAATCGCCTGGATGACTTTCTGGCTGCATTGCAGGCCTCACCCAATGGTGTCGTTTTGCTTGACTCCAATACGCGAATTGAGTGGTTTAACCAGACTGCCTCGGAGCATTTCGGCTTTGATCCTGACCGGGACTTGCTTCAGCACTTTGGCAATCTGGTCCGCGACCCGGCCTTTGCGGCCTACTTTGCGCAAAACGATTTCAATCATGCTGTAGTCATGCCGGGCCGAGCCAGCACGGCCTCGCGACCCGTCTCACTGTCGGTCCATCTGCACCCTTACGGCGAAGGACGCAGTTTGTTGCTGTCGAGAGATATCACGGCAGTCGAACAGGCTGAGGCCATGCGTCGCGATTTCGTGGCCAATGTGTCTCACGAAATTCGAACGCCTTTGACAGTGTTGAGTGGTTTTGTCGAGACGCTGCAAACGCTGGAGCTCAACAAGACCGATCGCCAGCGTTACCTCAACCTCATGGCGCAGCAGGCGGACCGCATGCAGTCTCTGGTGAAGGATCTTTTGACGCTGTCGCGCATTGAGGGCAGTCGCCTTCCGGGGCTTGATGAGCGGGTTGGGGTGTCCACCTTGATGCGCCAGGTTGAGTCTGATGCCCGTGCATTGTCAGAATTGGTTTGTCAGCAATCCGATACGGCCCATAAACTTATTTTTCAAGCGGCACCGAATTGTGAGCTGGTGGGTGTGGCATCAGAGTTGCTGAGCGCCATGACCAACCTTTCAGGTAACGCCATTCGGTACACACCCGCGCAGGGGACGGTACAGATAGGTTGTGAGGTCGATCAACAGGGGCGTCTAATTTTTTCAGTTCAGGACTCGGGCCCTGGTATTGCGCCAGAGCATATCGCGCGTCTGACCGAGCGCTTCTATCGGGTCGACCGGAGCCGCTCCCGGGAGACTGGCGGTACCGGACTGGGCTTGGCCATTGTCAAACATGTTGTCCAGCGCCACGGAGCCGAGCTGAAAATTGAGAGCACGCCAGGCGTCGGCTCAACTTTCAGCATCGTGTTCCCCGCCAATCGGGTTCTGCTGTTGCGACAGCCAACGCCCATGTTGGCCGTCGTTCAGCGTGCTGAAGAGGAAACGCGTTTGTAAATAAAAAGTGTATCCGCACGATCCGTTGGCTGCCGAGCTTTAGCGGTGAGTTCCCAGTGCGCCATGTCGATTTCTGTAAACAGCTTTGCCAGGGCCTCATGCTCCACGATCAGCCATGGGCATCGGGGACCAACTTCGGCCGGTTGTACCGTTAGATCGCCATGAAACGTCAATGCTGCGATCCGGTGTCTCGGTAATCCGAAACCCTGCACGCAGTCGGGCTTGTTGACTATGGCAACAACGCGCTTCACGAGCGGCACATCGCTGCGCGCGTAGTCGAGCATGGGCATCCAGAGAGTAGTGAGAAGCAGGTAGCTCAATACTGCTCCACCTGACGGCAAAACGAGGCTCTTCCATATGGCAGCGGGGTGTCGGCCGATCCGCCACGTGACCAGCCAGATCCATGCGACGCTCGCCAGGAAGGCGATTACGAAGGGAAAAAGGGAGAAACTGTGCTCGAATCCAGGCACGAGGCGAGCTACGTTGGCCGCCGGCTGTTGCGGCACTCCCGTCTCCATCGCGATCCAGATAACCCAGATGACGATGGCGCAGCCGGTGAAAAAAAGCAAGGTGAACCAGTCGATCAGGGCCGATACACTGCGGCTGAGTGTTGGCAGCGCGAAGGCCGCCAATGCGGCCAGCGCAGGAAGTCCCAGCAGTAAAGAGCGATCGCTCGCCTCGGTCAAAATGGTTGTTGCCACTGCTACCACCACGAACCATAGTGGCAATGTTAAATGCAGGCTGGGCGCGACGGTACCAAGATGGCGGCGCCAGCGCCACACTGTCCATCCTGCTAGGGGCCAGGCTGGCCAGGTGAACCACAATGCGAGCCGCCCCAAATCCCGCCATTTGGCTGTGGTCAGCTCCAGCAAATCAACGCGCCACTGCCACAAGTCAAGCAGTGTTGTCAGCAGGGCGGCCAGTGTTGTAGCCGCCAAAATCCCAATGATGTGGAACCCGGTTTGGTCACGTCGTTCATTGGCAACCTGCCGGTCAATTCCATATGCGAGCGCGCTGCCCAAACCAAACAGGACTGCCATGGTCGGGGCGCCAGATAGCGACAAACCTGCTAGACCTGCTGTACCACTGATGGCAGGCAATACGGTTCGGTAAGGTAAGGCCGCGACTGCAAAGAAGCAAAGTGCGGCAAAGCACAGCTGAGCTTGGGCCGGTGTTGTCTCGTGCGAAAGCTGTGCCAAACCCAGGCACGCAATAATCGCCAGCAGACCACCATCAGCCAGTGCACGCGCGTAGTCAATTGGTGACGCTTCACCGCCAAATGCGAACGCTACGGGTTGCGCCTTCGGGTTTCGCGCGAGATAGTAGGTGCCGTACCAGGTGGCCAGCAAGCTTGTTGCCAACATCAAGCCAAATGGTATTCGCGCCGCAAAATCAGCGGCGATCCAGTTCGGTGCAATTTGCATGGCCCACGCGCCCAGCCAATACGGTAGCAGGGCGTCGACTTCTGGCGGCAGGCCCATTAGTCGGGGTGCAAACCAGTCTGACCCGTATTGGAGCAGTGATCGCATGTAGCCGAAAGCAGCGACATCGGCATTGCGCCAAGGTGCCCGGCCAATGAATCCACCAAGCACATAACAAGTAGCAAGCAGGAGCAAGCCGAGCCGTGGCAAACGACGGACTGACCCTTGTGCAACGATCGCAGGGGTTGGGTTGTTCACGCCGAGCAGACGGTCAGGAAGTCAAGTGAAAACACCAAGAAAAAAAGGCAGCCCGATCAACGGAGCTGCCTTTTCCTGGCAAAAATGCGGTTGGCAGCTTACTTGGCTGCAGGTTTGCCGAAGCGGTTGCGGAACTTCTCGACACGGCCGCCCATGTTGTCAACGGACTTTTGGGTGCCCGTGTAAAAAGGGTGCGATTCGCTGGATGTCTCCAGTTTGTACAAAGGCAGATTGCGACCATCTTCCATCTTGATCATGTCTTTTGTATTGACACAGGAACGGGTGACGAATTTGAAGTCGTTGGACAAGTCAACAAAACAGACTTCGCGGTAATTAGGGTGAATGCCGTCTTTCATGGTGTCATCTTTCAATTCAGTTGCGCCAGCCGCGCCAGACCATCCAGCGTACTTTTCGCGATTAACCTAATATTATAGCTCGATATTTAGCCCAAAGTGGTCTGGCCAATCAGCCACCGCGCCGCATCTGGTCGAAAAACTCAATATTTGTTTTGGTGGCCTTCATTTGCTTGAGCACCAGTTCCATGGAGTCGATTTCGTCCATGTTGTACAAAAACTGCCGCAAAATCCGGGTTTTTTGCAGAATTTCGGGTTGCAAAAGTAGTTCTTCGCGCCGAGTGCCGCTGCGATTGAGCTGGATAGATGGGAACACCCGCTTTTCGTATAAACGGCGGTCCAGATGGATTTCGCTGTTGCCGGTTCCCTTGAACTCTTCAAAAATCACCTCATCCATGCGGCTGCCGGTGTCGACCAGCGCCGTGGCGATGATCGTGAGGGAGCCGCCCTCCTCGACATTACGGGCAGCACCCAGAAAGCGCTTGGGACGCTGGAGTGCGTTGGAGTCCACGCCGCCGGTCAGGACCTTGCCGGAGCTCGGTACCACGTTGTTGTAGGCGCGGGCCAGACGGGTGATGGAGTCAAGCAGGATCACCACGTCTTTTTTCAGCTCGACCAGACGCTTGGCACGTTCGATCACCATCTCGGCCACGTGCACGTGGCGGGCGGCAGGTTCGTCGAACGTGGAGGCAATCACTTCACCCTTCACAGTACGCTGCATTTCGGTGACTTCCTCGGGCCGCTCGTCCACCAGCAGCACCATCATGTAACTGTCGGGGTAGTTGGCCGCGATGGCGTGCGCAATGTGCTGCATCATCACGGTCTTGCCGCTCTTGGGCGGCGCCACCAGCAGCGCACGCTGCCCCTTGCCAATGGGTGCGATGATGTCAATGACGCGGCCGGTGATGTTTTCATCGCCTTTCATGTCGCGCTCAAGCTTCATCTGCTCCTTGGGGAACAGTGGTGTGAGGTTCTCAAACATCACCTTGTGCTTGTTCTCTTCGGGGCCGCCGCCGTTGACCTTGTCAAGTTTGTTCAGGGCAAAGTAGCGCTCACCATCCTTGGGGGTACGCACTTCGCCTTCGATCATGTCGCCGGTATGCAGGTTGAAGCGCCGCACCTGGCTGGGGCTGATGTAAATGTCGTCGGTGCTGGCGGTGTAGCTGGTGTCGGGGCTGCGCAAAAAGCCGAAACCATCGGGCAGAATTTCCAGCACGCCATCGGCGATGATCTGTTCGCCGGTGCGGGCGCGCTTTTTGATGATGGCAAACATCAGCTCCTGCTTGCGCATGCGGCCAGTGTTCTCGATCTCAAGCTCTTCAGCCTGCTTGAGCACTTCGGACACGTGCAGTGCCTTAAGTTCGTTTAAATGCATGGAAATAGTCCCGTGGGGAGTGGACCGATCAATCGGAAAAATGTCAAAAATCAGGGGAGGTTTGGGTCTCGGCAAGACTGTGGTCCGTGCCGTATGGTTCTAAACCGTGAACTCGAGCCGTTTCAGGTCTTGCCCGACGACTGGGACCCATTATGACAGGAAAAAACGGGCTGCAATCGAATCTGCAGCCCGCCGGGCGCTAAACGCTGTGTTTGCGATCAGGCCAGTTGTTGGTCGATAAACGCGGTGAGCTGTGACTTGCTCATGGCGCCTACCTTCGTCGCGGCTAACTGACCACCCTTGAAAAGCATCAATGTCGGGATGCCACGGATGCCAAACTTGGCCGGAATATCGCGGTTTTCGTCCACATTCATCTTGGCAATCTGCAGTTTGCCCTCATACCCCGTGGCCACTTCGTCCAGGATCGGCGCAATCATCTTGCAAGGCCCGCACCATTCAGCCCAATAGTCAACCAGCACCGGTTGTTCGGATTGCAGGACGTCGGCATCGAATGACGCGTCGGATACATGTTTGATCAGCTCATTTGCCATGGCGTTTTCCTCGTTTCCTTGTTGTAGGTTGGATACAGGTACAGTGGGGAAATTGTGACAGAAAGCAAGCCCCCGTGTCCAAAAATGCCCCTTAACCCATGGCTATCACTGAAATAGTGAAAAACCATCATGCCAGTCTGGACTGGGACCGGGTGATGGAGCATGTCCGCACCGAAATGGTCCAGCGCAAGTTGCATCCGGCGCAGACCGTGGTACTCGTGCCCTACGCGCAATTGATGCAGGAGGCTCGCACAGCGTGGTCCCGTGTGGTGCCTGCTACGGGGCCGGGTGGTCAGGCGGCCTTCATGCCCCGGTTTGAAACCACGATGAACTGGACGCGCAGCCTGGGTGGTTTTGAGCCGGCTGCGCATGACCTGCAGCTTGATGCGGCCCGCGACCTGCTGACTGCCGCGCACTTGTTGGAGCAAAGCGGACTCCCGCCACGTCAGAGTGCACTGGCTGCGCGATTGATGGAACAAGCCTGGAGCCTGGCAAGGCTGGCTGCGGCGGTGGCCCCCGACCGCCGCGCCGCTTGGGGTGAGCAACTGGCCGGTCTGTTGACCGAGGGCATGGCGGCGCCAGCACTCGCGCTGGAAGCCCGAATCGGGCGGATAGCACTGGCCTGGGCCACCCATTCAAGTTACCCAACCGATAGCGTGTTCACTGCGCGGCCCGGGCTGCTGATGGTGCTACAGGGCTTTCAGGCTGAGCCCTTGCAAAGTGTTTTGCTGGAACTGTGGGCGGACAGGGCGGTCTTGCTGCCGCTGGACCGTTCGGGCCAATCGGCTGCCGCTTCGCCACAGCATACGACCCTTGGTAGTGAATCGACGGATACGTCACCTGGTTTCATGCCGCCCTATTCGCCATTGATTTCCCTGCATGCCACAGAAGACGGATCTGACGAAGCCCAACGGGCTACCGCTTGCGTGTTGGGTCATTTGGCAGCTGGACGGGCACCAGTGGCCCTGGTCGCGCAGGACAGGGTGCTGACCCGACAAATACGTGCCTTGCTGGCCGGGCGTGGTGTCGCCCTGCGCGATGAAACCGGCTGGAAACTGTCAACCACACGCGCTGCCGCTTCATTGATGGCGCTTTTAAAAGCCTGCGCTTGGGACGCCTCCACCGATATCGTGTTGGACTGGCTGAAGGCGGCGCCTGCCTTTGCGGCAGTCGATGTCGACAGGCTCGAAGCGACCCTGCGCAAACTTGGCCTTAGAGAGTGGCGCCAGGTCTTGCGGGCAGCGCAGGCGCGCAATACCGGAGCTGCAGAGAAAACGCAAAGCCCGGACTTAGCAGCTGCGGGCGCGGCAATATCAAAATTGTCTCCTGATGTGGTTGCCAGCGTGCAAACGCCACTGGGCCAGCTGCAGGCTGCCCGGCCACTCGCCAGGTGGTTGCAGGACCTGCGCAGCGCACTGGCCAGTACAGGCCAATGGCCCGGCCTTGCGACGGACGCCGCAGGACAGGCCGTGCTGGATGCATTGAGCCTGCACGAAGGCGAGCAGAGCCAGTTTGACGATGTCACCCAGCGCATGAGTCTCAGCGATTTTTCCGGCTGGGTCAGCCAGACCCTTGAGGCAGCCAGCTTTTTCCCTGCGCACCCACCGGCCGAACAAGTGGTCATCCTGCCGCTCAGCCAGTTGCTGGGTCGGCCGTTGGCTGCCGTGGTGTTCCCGGGCTGTGACGAGCAGCGGCTGCCCGCGTCACCGCAGCCATCGGATCACTGGACGCCAGCCCAGCGTCAGGCGTTTGGATTGCCCAGCCGTGACGCACTGGCCCTCTCGCAGCGAGCCGCGTGGCTATATGCGCTAAAGACACCCCATGTGGACCTGCTGTGGCGTACCAGTGATGGCGGTGAGCGCCTCATGCCCAGCATTCTGGTGCAGGAGCTGATGTTGAAGCAGCGGGCGGGGGTGCCGCCTGGCATGGACGCAATCATTGAGCCCCACCCGACGGACGCGCGCGTATTGCGTGAGGTGAGTCCGGCCACCTCGGGCATGCCCCAGCCAGACGGGTCAGCACTGCACGTAAGCAGTCTGTCGGCCAGCGCCTATGAGCAGCTGCGAACTTGTCCCTACCGCTTTTTTGCGCTGCGCCAGTTGCGCCTTGCCGAGGACGATGAGCTGGACGTGGAGCTGGGAAAGCGTGATTTTGGTACCTGGCTGCACAGCGTGCTTCGCCACTTTCATGAAGCATTAAAAGTGGCTCCAGCCCCCGACCATCATGTTCGGGTAGCTATGCTAAATATAGCGTCCGAGAAAGCCACGCAGGAGCTTGGACTCTCCAGTGCCGAATTTTTGCCGTTTGCCGCCACGTGGCCGCAGGTGCGCGAGGGCTACCTTGAATGGCTGGCCAAACACGAGTCGGGCGGTGTCACTTTTGATCGCGCCGAAGAAAAACTCGACATGCCCCTGGGCACCGTCACCCTCAATGGCCGTATTGACCGCATCGACCAACTGCCCGATGGCAGCAAACTGGTGATCGACTACAAAACCGAAGCCAGTGCCAAGACCGCCCAGCGCATCAAGACGCCGCTGGAAGACACGCAGCTTGCTTTTTACGCAGCGCTTCTGGGAGACGACACACTCGGCGCAGCCTACGTGAATGTGGGTGAGAAAGACGGCACCCGCGCTTATATGCAGGACGACATCGTTGACCTGCGCGACCAGCTGGTTGAGGGTTTGATGGATGATATGGCGCGCATCGCGGCTGGAGCGCCGTTGCCGGCGTTGGGGGAGGGCATGTCTTGCGAGTATTGCGCGGCGCGGGGGCTTTGCCGCAAGGATTTTTGGGTTGCTGCTTGATGCTGCGTGCGAGTATGGTTGCTTTCCCCCCCCTATCCCCCCAGCCCCCTTTCCACCCCCGCCGGGGTGGAAAGGGGGGGCCTGATTTTGCTTTTGGTGAATGCGGACGGGGAATTTGGGGACGGTTGCTGGGGTTAGCAGGTTTTTGCGGTTTCAGGGTTCTAGTTCCGAGCGCCGGGGCGACCTGCACCCGCAGCCCACGCACGCTCAATGCATCGGCTATTCCGGCGCTCGGAACTGGCGCCCTGAAACGTTGCCTCCCAATCCTGCACAGCAACCTCCCCCAATTTCCCCGTCAAGCCAACGCCAACAACCAAATCAGGCCCCCCTCTTCCGCCCAGCGGGGCGGGAGAGGGGCGGGGGGGAATGAGTGGGGGAAACAAACCAGATGACCGCCCCAGCCTACCGCTGTAACGGCGAAACCGTCTCGGCCGAAAACTTTTACCGCGTAGCCTGCGACCCACGCCGCAGCGTGGCGGTTGAGGCCTGTGCAGGTGCCGGCAAAACCTGGATGCTGGTGTCGCGCATCGTGCGGGCGCTGCTCGATGGCTCTGTCTCCACGGATGGCACCCCAGCCCTGCAGCCGCACGAAATCATCGCCATCACCTTCACCAAACGCGCGGCCAGCGAAATGCGTGAGCGGCTGTACAAGTGGCTCGAAGAATTTGCGCAGGCAGACGATGCGACGCTAACAGCCGAGTTGCTCAGTCGCGGCATGTCAAAGGACGAAATTGATAGCAAAAAAGGCCTTCAGCCCCCGTCGGATATACGTAGTAAGCTATCAAAACTATATCAATCGATGCTTGCCAGCGGGCGTGATGTGCAGATTCGCACCTTTCACGGCTGGTTTGCGGCGCTGCTGAAAAACGCGCCCATCGCGGTCCTGCAGCAAATGGGTTTGCCGCTCAATTACGAGCTGCTTGAAGACGACGCACCGGCCCGCAATCTGGTGTGGCGGCGCTTTTTTGCCGCGCTGGTCGACGACGCTGGGCGCAAGGCTGATTTTGAAGCGGTGGTGTTTGCCTACGGCCGCAGCCAGACGCTCAAGGCGCTGGACGTGGCGCTGGCCAAGCGCACCGAGTTTTCATTGGCGGATGCGCAGGGCGTGGTTGACGCGTCCGTGTTGCCCTTTGCCCAGCAGTTCACCGAGTTTGGCGGACTCGAAACGCCGGAAGAGCTGCTCACCACCAACCGTTATCACCGGCAAGCCCTGCGCGACGCGGCCTTGATTTTGGGGCGCGCCAGCGCTGCAACCTATTCGGCGGCGGGCGTGGCCCTGGAGCAGGCGCTTTCATGCGGCGACCTGAAGGCAGCATTTGACGCGCTGCTCACCAAAGCGGGCACGGCGCGCAAGTTCAGCGACAAGATTGAGGGCATTGCCCAGGTGCGATCGGCGCAAGACCTGGTGCTGCGGGTTGTGGCGGCGCGCCAGCAGGCCGACGCCCACGCCTACCAGCAACGCATGGCGCGGCTCACGCGGGTGCTGGTGGCGGAATTCGCTGCCCTCAAGCGCGAGCGCGGCTGGGTTGACATGAACGATGTCGAGCGCGCCGCCCTTGTGATGCTGGGCGACCCGGTGCTCTCGGGCTGGGTGCAGCAGCGGCTCGATGCGCGCGTCAAACACCTGCTGATTGACGAGTTTCAGGACACCAACCCGCTGCAGTGGCAGGCATTGGCATCGTGGCTGGGCAGCTATGCGGGCAGTGGTGGCGGCCAGCGGCCCAGCGTGTTTCTGGTGGGGGACCCCAAGCAGAGCATTTACCGGTTTCGGCGTGCAGAGCCTCAGGTGTTTCGCGCAGCGCAGGTCTTTGTACGCGAGGGGCTGGACGGCGACCTGCTGGAATGCGACCACACCCGGCGCAATGCCGGGCAGGTGATCGCCACCGTCAACACCGCGATGAATGGCGCGAGCCTGAATGATGGTTACCTGGGATTTCGCGATCACACGACGAGTTCAGACGAAGCTGGCGCGCTTGCCAGGCTTCCCGTGATTCCGCGAAGCGCTGGAGGCGACGGAGGTGAGGGCGAATCCGTCACCGGCTGGCGCGACAGCCTCACCGTGCCCCGCCACACACCAGAAGACAGCCTGCGCACGCTGGAGGCTCGTCAGGCTGCGCGATGGGTTCAAGCCCAGCTGGTGCAGGGCCTTGCGCCACAGGACGTCATGGTGCTGTCGCGCAAACGCGCCAGCCTGCAGCCGCTGCAGGACGAGCTGCGGGCGCTTGCGCTGCCTGCGCAGATTGGCGAGAAAACCCCGCTAATGGACTGCATGGAGGTACAGGACGTGGTGGCCCTGCTGGATGTGCTGGTGTCGCCACAACACAATTTGTCATTGGCGCGGGTGTTGAAGTCGCCGCTGTTTGGGCTGGGTGACGAGGCCCTGGTCTCGCTGGCCCTGCTGCAACAGGAAGT
>JAHEBY010000340.1 GCA_024642025.1 Comamonadaceae bacterium
CGCAGATCTCGGGCGGCGAGCAACAGCGGGTGGCGATTGCGCGTGCCATTGTCAAGCGCCCAGAGGTATTGCTGTGCGACGAGCCCACTGGCGCGCTGGATTACGTCACTGGCAAACTGGTGCTGGAGGTCATCGAGCACATTAACGCCGAGCTGGGTACCACCACGATCGTGATCACGCACAACGCGGCCATTGGCGGCATGGCGGATCGTGTGTTGCATCTGGGCGGGGGCCGGATTCAGCGAGTGGAGCAAAACCCCAACAAGCTGAAACCTTCGGAGCTTTCCTGGTGATGGGTTTGACATGAAGGCCATCAACCGAAAATTGCTCCGTGACCTCGCACTCATGTGGAGTCAGGCCGTCACCATTGCCCTGGTGGTAGCCAGCGGTGTAGCGGGTTTCATTGCCAGCTTTGGCGCCTATGACTCGCTGGCTTGGTCGCGCGACCGCTATTACAGCGACGCGCGCTTCGCCGACGTATTTGCAAGTCTGAAACGGGCTCCCCTGGCACTTGAGCGGCAACTGCAAAACATACCTGGCGCGGCTCTCATCAAATCGTCCGTGGCGCATCACTTCCCCATCACCATTGCGGGCGTGTCGGACCCCATTATCGGGCGGTTGATTGGACTTGAGCCGAACACACCGCAAGCCCTGAACCTTGTTGAATTGCGCCGGGGGCGTATGCCGCAGCCACACCACGCCGGAATCATCGAGGTGCTGGTTTCTGAAGCATTTGCCATTGCAAGGAAATTGCAACCGGGCGACCGGATCAGCGGCTTGATCAATGGCAAACGCGAGGCCATGCTGATCGTAGGCTTGGCACTGTCTCCCGAGTATGTTTTTGCTGGCCTGGTCGGCTCCCCCGATCAGCGCGGGTTTGGCGTCTTCTGGATGGACCGGGCGGCCCTCGCTGCGGCCTACAACATGGATGGCGCGTTCAATCAGGTCGCCGTGAGGCTGGCGCCCGGTGCCAGCGAGGGCGCGGTCATCGACGAACTGGACCGCATCCTTTCGCCGTTTGGCGGCAACAGTGCCCACGGGCGTGATCGACAGTTGTCACACGTCATCCTGAGCTCCGAGATCGACCAGCAGCGAGTACTGGGTACCGTGCTGCCCAGTATTTTTCTGGGGGTGGCCGCATTCCTGCTCAACGTGGTGCTGAGCCGCCAGATAGCAACCCAGCGCGAGCAAATTGCCGCACTGAAGGCGTTGGGCTACCAAAACCGCGCGATCGGCTCGCACTACTTGACGCTGGTGTTGCTCATCGTGTTACTCGGTGTTGCACTCGGTATGGCACTGGGCGTTTGGCTGGGGCAAGGGAACATGAGTCTTTATGCCGAGTCATTTCGGTTTCCAACGCTGGCTTTTCGCCTGAACCCCATGCTGGTGCTGGCAGCCATAGGCGTATCCGTGCTGGCGGCAGCCCTGGCCACGCTGCATGCCATTCGCGACACGGTCAAACTTGCCCCGGCCGAGGCCATGCGACCGCCAGCACCCGGCAAGTACAAGCCCATGCTGCTGGAGCGCTGGGGCCTGCAGCACTGGTTTAGCCCGGCAGCGCGAATGGTGGTGCGCACCATGGAGCGGCGCCCGTTGCGCACGGGGCTTACCATTTTCGGCATTGCTGCAGCCATGGCTATTGTGATCACAGGGGCATTCTGGCGGGACTCAATCGGCCTGTTCATGGATACCCAATTCCGCCAGGTCATGCGCGGCGACATATCGCTGTGGCTGATTGAGGCCAGACCCGCCCGCGTATTGCACGAGTTGGCCCATCTGCCCCAAGTTACGGCGGTCGAGGGTTCGAGATCAGTCTCGGTGAAGCTGGTCAACGCAAACCACCAATGGCATGGCGCAATCATTGGCAAGGCGGTTCAGCCCGAACTGACGCGCATTGTGGGGCGGGATGGCATAGCCGTTTCCCCTCCGCAAACCGGACTTCTAATCACGGACCGGCTGGCCAGCCGTATGGATATCAAACCTGGCGATTGGGTGCAGGTTGAAATCAAGGAGGGGCATCGTGACGTGGTCCAGATGCAGGTCAGCGCCCTGGTCACTGAAATGCTGGGCATGAACGCTTATATGGAGCGCCGCGCACTGAATCGAATCCTGCGGGAAGGTGATGTGATCAACCAAGCCTCAGTCGCGGTAACCCAGGGCCATGAGACAGAGCTGCTTGACCGCATCAAGGAACTGCCGCTGGTGGCCGGGTCCATCAGCCGCAGTGTCATGCGCAGAAACATTGAAGATATTACAGCCCGCAACATTCTGGTGTTCAGCCTGGTTCTGACGGCCTTTGCGACCATCATCGCCATTGGCGTGGTCTACAACAGCGCACGCATTGCACTGGCTGAGCGGGCGTGGGAGCTGGCGAGCCTGCGCGTGCTGGGCTTCAGCCGGGCCGAAGTGTCGGGCTTTCTTCTGGGCGAATTGGCCATAGAGATTGCGATGGCAACTCCCTTTGGCATGCTGCTGGGCTATTTGCTGGCGTCTGGCATCCTGCAATTGATGAAAAGCGACGAGTTTGACTTCCCCACGGTGATTGCTCCGGCCACCTACGCCTACGCAGCCTTGTCAGTCATGGTTGCCGGGCTGGTCAGCGCCTTGATCGTACGACGCCGTATTGACACGCTGGATCTGGTAAGCGTGCTCAAGACGCGGGAATGATGGCTCGGGAATCCGGAGAAGGACATGAAAAGAAAATTTGTACTGGCAGCCATGGCGCTGTTGATCGTGGCAATACTGGGTTGGGCGTTGAAACCCAAGCCTGTCGAAGTAGAAACAGCTACCGTTACACAGGGCCGGTTTGAGCGCTCGGTCAACGAAAATGGCAAGACCCGCCTGCGTGACAGGTATGTGGTCTCCGCACCCTTGACCGGCAGGTTGTTGCGCCCTGAGCTGAGAGAGGGCGACAGAGTGTTGGCGGGTGCCGTTCTGCTCACGCTGCAACCGGTCGCCCCCGCATTGATGGACGCGCGAAGCCGCGCCGAGCAGGTGGCACGCGTGGGAGCAGCGCAAGCCGGCGTGGCGCGTGCCCGCACGCAAGTAGCGCGGGCTTCCGCTGCCCTGGACCAGGCCGAATCAGAGCTTCAGCGAAATCAACCACTGGTGCAAGAGGGTTTTATCTCAGGCAACCAGATTGACGTACTGGCGATGAACGCACGTCTTCGCGAAAAAGAGCTTCAGAGTGTGCGCCACGAAGAGGCTGCGGCCCGTTATGAGCTCGCCTCGTCCCAGGCCGCATTAAAGGAGTTTTCGCAACCTGCAGACTCGTCAAACAGCACACCCCAGCGCACATATGGCGTTAGGGCTCCAGTCTCCGGAAAGGTGCTTAAGCTTCTGCAGCAAAGCGCGGGGATGGTCTCAGCCGGCACACCGCTCATCGAGCTGGGAGACCCCACTCAGCTGGAAGTCGTGGTGGACATCCTGACCGAGGATGCGGCCCAGATCAGGCCCGGCACTGCCGTGGAGCTCACCAATTGGGGTGGGCCTGCGACCCTCCTTGGCATTGTCAGACTCATTGAGCCGGCCGCGTTCACCAAGAT
>JAHEBY010000341.1 GCA_024642025.1 Comamonadaceae bacterium
GAACCCCCGATGATGGACGATGAAAGTGCCGGAACAGCGCATAGCCCCAGGACACCGGTACCTTTAGCGCCGCATGCAGAATTTCCGGAAATTTGGTGTGGAACGCCGTGGTGAATGCTAGTTGCCGTTTGAGGCAATAGGCACGGGCCGCCCAACCCAGCGGACCCTCAGTTGCAATGTGAATAGCCTGGGGCGAAAGCGCGTCCAGCAGTTGCGTTAATTTTCTTTTCGGGAACAAGGCCAGGTCGATGCCTGCATAGCCCGGACACGGGCGGGTGCGAAACTGCCCAGGATGAATGACGTCAACCTGGTGACCCGACCCCTTCAGGTGCCTCACAAGCTCAACCAGTGTGGTCACAACCCCATTCACCTGCGGTTGCCAGGCATCGGTGATCAAGGCAATTCGCATTACGGCACCTCGCTCAAATGTGAACCATTTCTGTACTTGCAGCTTGTTCGGCGACCTGATTGGTGGAATGCCAGTGCACCAGCTCCAACCGCCCGTCTTGATGTTCAACCAGAGCCGTTCGGCTTTCAACCCAGTCCCCATCATTGCAATAAAGGGTTCCATTGATGCGGCGCATTTCGGCACGGTGAATGTGTCCGCAAACCACGCCATCGTGGCCGCGACGACGGGCTTCTGACGCGACGGCATTTTCAAAATCCGTAACGTAATTCAACGCCTTCTTGACCTTGTGCTTGAGGTAGGCGGAGAGTGACCAATAAGGCAGCCCCAACCGCGCACGCATGGAATTGAGGTGACGATTCAGTTTGAGCGTGAACTCGTACAGGTTGTCGCCCACGTAGGCCAGCCACTTCGCGCACTGAATCACCCCATCGAAATGGTCACCGTGCGTGATCCAGAGCCGCCGCCCGTTTGACGTTATATGAACAGCATCCTCCACCACGTCGATGCCGCCGAACTGGTGCCCGATGAAGGCGCGCGCAAATTCATCATGATTACCCGGCACAAACACCACCTTGCAGCCCTTTCGGGCCCGTCGCAGCAGCTTCTGGATAACGTCGTTGTGCTCTTGTGGCCAGTACCAGCGACGACGCAGCTGCCATCCATCCACGATGTCGCCGATCAGGTACAGGTAGTCACTGGGATAAGCCCGAAGGAAGTCCAGCAATGCCCGCGCCTGACACCCGGGCGTACCCAAGTGAAGGTCAGAAATGAAGACGGCGCGGTATCGCTCGCCGCCCGCTTCATCGTCGGTATCAGACTGGTCCGGCTCAAATTCTGCGCCGAACATGGCGCGCATCACGCGCCCAGAAAATGTTTGCGATAACGAGCCGGCAGGTCCTCCAGCCGCGCCATGATGGGAAGGTCGGCCGAGTTAAAAACCGGATCCCAGGCTGGCGGGCCAAGCACTTTGGCACCTAGTCGCAGATAGCCCTTGATCAGCGCGGGCGGTTCTACCGGCAACGATTGGTCCAGCTGATCCACCGGCAACGCACAGCGCGGGAACACCTGATGCTCGATAGGAGCCAGATGGCGCTCCTGCGCCTGGCGCCAGATGCTGGCCGCGGCATGGCCAGAATTTTCCCCGTGGTGAGACATCGGGATGCTGGCGCAGCCAATCATGCTGTGAAACTGGTTGCGAACCAGGAACTCGAACAGCGCCCCGCCAAGCGCCATGATCACACCGCCGTGACGATAATCCTGATGCACGCAGCTGCGCCCCAGCTCAACCATGCGATCACGCATGCCGCGCAGCCGGGTCAAATCAAACTCGGTATCGGTGTAAGTGGTACCGATGCGTCGGGCTTGGGCCGGTGTGAGCACGCGGTAGGTACCAATCACCTCGCCGGTGTCGGTGTTGCGCACCAACAGGTGCTCACAGAAGTCGTCAAACATGTCGATATCGTGCCCGGGATAGGCTGCATTGGCAGCTGTTTGCAGCCGCGCGCCCATCTCGCCCGAAAAAATGCTATAGCGCAGGCGCTGAGCCTCGCGCACTTCATCCAGATGGCGTGCCCAGACGGCGGCGAACCGCGCGGGCGTGACGTCAGGAACCGGGCTCGCGCCCACCCTATCGCTGTCGGACGGCTCGGGTTGCGCAGGTAAAGGTACAGGCACAGACAAGACGGGGCTGGCAAAATGCTCGATCCCGCGAAGCGCGGCATGCGCGGGCGCCCGACTCATACCAAGGAAGCTCTTGGTACGGCTCAAGAAAGCTGGTGACAGCGGAAACGTGGGTGTTGGCAGCTCTTTCATATGGGGCTCCTCTTGTGGTGATCTGAGTGTGATGAATTGCAATCTGTTTTCACCACGGCATCATCCGCCAGGCGTATGACCGGGTTATTTCTGACTCGTGGCATTTTCATGACAGAGCCGCCTGGCGCACCGCTCACTTGCCCGTTGTGGCTGGCACAAAGGTGCTTCCGCTTTATCAATGAAGAAATATGCCACTAGCCCCCGTCAGTTATGCTCATATAGCTATCTTAATAATAGCATTTTGGCTGAATGACTCGGTCGCCTGGATTTGCCTTGCCACCGCGCTGGTTGGCAGGGTGATGCGGCCCGGAAACAGGACAGGCGGCAGATGATGCATTGGTCCACATGTCTACTAGATACGTATTTGATAGCATAAACCCTAATAAATACATGGGCTAATTCCGTATTTTGTGAAACTTAAAGCGTGAGACCACCAAAGGTGGATGGTCCTGCAATTGGGGGATGCCAAAGCGGGCTTGATTTGTTAAGGTGCACCAATAGGCGGGCGGACCCGCCCGGGGAGGCTGCATGATGACCGCTGACACGAATGGCGCACGAACCGAAGGCGCAAAAACCGAATTCGCTGAGACTCAACTGGCTGACAACTGGTCTTCGCTGAAGCAAGCCGAAGACTTGGCCATCCTTGCGCGTCGCAACGTTGTTTTGGGTGATTCCGGCAGCGCGAAGCCCGGCGAACTCAAGCTGCCGCGCGTAGGCCTGGCCTTGTCGGGTGGTGGCGTGCGCAGCGCCACCTTTGCGTTAGGCCTGATGCGCGGCATGGCCCAATGCCACAGCGGCGACCCAGAGCCGGGTAAAGCTGCGCAAGACACACTTTCATCGGGCGGTCTGCTGGGCAGGCTGGATTATTTGTCCACCGTTTCCGGTGGCGGCTACACCGGCGGGATGTTTGGTCGGCTGGTTGCCACATTTGGGCTGCAAAGCGCCCAGACCATGATGGCCGATGGCCGATCATCCGCACTGGCCTGGCTGCGCCGCAACGGCCGCTACCTCACGCCATCAGGTTCGCGCGACTTTGGGATCGCCATCGTGACTTATTTGCGCGCGTGGGTAGCCATCCACACCGAGTTCATGTTTGCCTGCATCTTGCTGGGCCTCGTCACCGTGGGCCCACACCTGTGGCAGCACAGCTACCAGCTGCTCGATGCACGTGCCTGGGAACGCTGGCACACCGTGTGGTGGGCCGTAGCATTGGCGTTCTGGGCTGCCACGGCGCCAGGGCTCGTGGCGGGCTACTGGGCGGCAAGGGATGCACGCGATCTTGCCGCCACCTCGCGTTTGCCCGCATGGCGGGACCTT
>JAHEBY010000342.1 GCA_024642025.1 Comamonadaceae bacterium
GAATATCGGGATGGCAGCCGAGCAGGACGTACTGGCACGCCAGACGGTGGCGCCCGACACTGCGCAACGCGAGTTGATCAAAACCCATGCAAGCCGGAGCGCAGCCATCTTGAAAGACTTCGGCGTGGCCAACGACGACCTGCTTGACATCGTGAGCCTGCACCACGACCGTGATGAAACGCTGGGTTCGCCTCGCAATCTGGCGTGCAGGCGGATTCTTCGACTGGCGGATGAGTTTGTGGCCACGATTGCCGCGCGCTCCAGCCGCCCAGGCCTGTCGGCCATGGGGGCCGCGAAGAAAACAGTTTTTGGCGCGACAGGTGAAGACGGGCCCATTGGCGAAGCACTGGCAGCGGCACTGGGCTTTTATCCGCCGGGCACCTATGTGCGGCTGGCCAATGGCGACGTCGCTGTCTCGGTCCGTCGCGGTACCGCCGCCAATTTACCCTGGGTGGTGTCTGTCACCAATGCCGATGGATTGGCGCTGGGCACCTATTTGGCGCGCGATCCCCGCGACAAGGCGTTTGCAATTGTTTCGCCCGTGTCGCCTGACAACGTGAAGCACACCATTCAGGCACACCGGGCCATCAAGGCCTTGCAAAAGCTGCCGAACCTGAGCTGACACGGGCTGTCAGGCCGCCAAAAGTTGCCTCAATACGAACGGCAATATGCCACCATGGCGGTAGTAATCCACTTCGATGGGCGTATCGATACGCAATGTGACCGCAATTTCCGTTTGCGTGCCGTCAGCGCGGGTGATGCGCAGGACGGCATCGCTCTGGGGCGTCAGCCTGGCGTCCGGGATCACATCAATCACTTCATTGCCCGAGAGACCTAGGGACTGCCACGAGTCAGCCGCCTTGAATTGCAGCGGCAGCACGCCCATGCCCACCAGATTGCTGCGGTGAATGCGCTCGAAACTTTTGGCCACCACCGCCATGATGCCCAGCAGTTGCGTGCCCTTGGCAGCCCAGTCGCGGCTGGAACCAGTGCCATATTCTTCCCCGGCCAGCACAACGGTGGGCACACCGGCGCCCATGTACTTCATCGCGGCGTCGAAGATGGGCATCTTCTGCGCGCCGGGCTGATGCAGCGTCACACCGCCCTCCTCGCGCGAACCATTGGCGTCGGGCGGCATCATCAGGTTTTTGATACGCACATTGGCAAAGGTGCCACGCATCATCACTTCATGGTTGCCACGCCGCGCGCCGTAAGAATTGAAGTCGGCCTTTTGCACGCCATTGGCCAGCAGCCACTGGCCTGCCGGAGAAGTGACGTTGATGGAGCCGGCCGGCGAGATGTGGTCGGTGGTGATCGAGTCGCCAAACAGCGCCATGATGCGCGCTCCCTGGATCGAAACGCCATTCGCTTCGTTTCTAGTGCTCTTTAGGCCTTCAGCCCCCGTCGGATATGCATCATTAGCTACTATTTTGGTAGTAAATCCTTCAAAGAACGGTGGCTCGGCGATATAGGTACTGGCCGGCCAGCTGTAGGCCTCACCGGCCGTGCCTTTGATGTGGTCCCATAGCTCGCCCGGCTCCGTCTTGACACGCGCATAGTTCTCTCGAAACGCCTTTGCGTTCATGGCGAACTTGAGCAGTTGGTAGATTTCGTCGCTGCCAGGCCAGATGTCGCCCAGGAAAACGTCTTTGCCACCATGCCCCTGGCCCACAGGCGCGGTCATGAGGTCGCGATTCATGTTGCCGGCAATGGCATAGGCCACAACCAGTGGCGGGCTGGCCAGAAAATTCGCCTTGATGTTGGGGTGAATGCGCGCTTCAAAATTTCGATTGCCAGAAAGCACGGCGGCGCAAATCAGGTCGTTTTGGCTGATGACCTGGTTCAACTCTGCGGTCAGATCGCCCGAGTTGCCGATGCAGGTGGTACACCCATAACCCGCCAGTGCGAACCCTAGTTTCTCCAGGTAGGGCATCAAGCCGGTCTGTGTGAGGTATTCAGTCACGATGCGCGAGCCTGGCGCCAGCGATGTCTTGACGTGCGGTTTGACCTTCAGCCCCGCCTCCACAGCTTTCCTGGCTAGCAAACCGGCGGCCAGCAGCACGCTGGGGTTGGACGTGTTGGTGCAACTCGTGATGGCGGCGATCAACACGTCGCCGTTTTGAACCGGCAGGCCACTAGCCGTGTTGAACACCTGCACCAGCTTGGCAGCGGGCTGGTTAAAACCGCTTTCGCTGTTGGGCTTGCTGTATAGGCTGGCAAACTGACTCGCCACTTTTCCAATCTCAATGCGGTCCTGCGGGCGCTTGGGACCAGCCAGACTGGGCGTGACGTCACCCAGATTGAGTTTGACCACCTGCGAATAGTCGATGTCCTCGCCACTGGGGATACCGAACAAACCCTGCGCCTTGAAATAAGCCTCAAAGGCCTCAATCTCGTCCTTGCCGCGCCCGGTGCCGGTGAAGTACTCAATGGTTTTTTCATCAACCGGGAAGAAGCCCATGGTGGCACCATATTCCGGCGCCATGTTGGCGATGGTTGCGCGGTCTGGCAGCGACAGCGTGCGTGTGCCTTCACCAAAGAACTCGACAAATTTGCCGACAACCTTGTGGCGACGCAAGATCTCGGTCACCGTCAGCACCAGGTCGGTCGCGGTCACGCCCTCGCGCAGGTGGCCCGTCAACTCGAAGCCCACCACATCAGGCGTCAAAAAGTAAACCGGCTGGCCCAGCATGGCGGCCTCGGCCTCAATCCCGCCACAGCCCCACGCCACTACGCCAATGCCGTTAATCATCGTGGTGTGGCTGTCGGTGCCAACCAGCGTGTCGGGGTAATAAATGGGGCCATCCTTCACGCCATCGGTAGTCTTGTGGACGCCACGCGCCAGATATTCAAGGTTGACCTGGTGCACAATGCCAAAGCCCGGTGGCACCACGCGAAACGTGTCGAAAGCCTGCATGCCCCACTTCATGAACTCATAACGCTCGCGGTTGCGCTGGAACTCCAGCTTCATGTTCAGGTCAAGCGAGTCTTTCTTGCCGTAATGGTCCACCATCACCGAGTGGTCCACCACCAGATCAACTGGTACCAGTGGCTCGATGCACTTGGGGTCCTTGCCCAGCTTGACTGCCACGCTGCGCATGGCAGCCAGGTCCACCAGCAGGGGCACGCCCGTGAAATCCTGCAACACGACGCGGCTCACAACAAACGGAATCTCATTGGTACGCGGCGCGTTGGGCTGCCAGTTGGCCAACTCGGCGACATGCTGGGCAGTTACTTTCTGGTCATCGCAGTTGCGCAGTACCGATTCCAGAACAACGCGCATGCAAACCGGCAGTCTGGCCACACCTGGGAAGCGCTTGGCCAATGCAGGCAGCGAATAAAACTTGCCGGATTTCCCAGAGACTGTTCTAAACGAGTGAAGCGTCGATGCAAATGGGCCACTGCCGTGGGCCGGGGAAGATTGGGTCATGGACGTCTCCTGAGGTGCCACATTTTTTACATTCTGGCACTATCGGCGTTGACCTTGCGATGCCTATGGTTTGTAGCAAAGACAAGCTCCGGCTCAGCGGAA
>JAHEBY010000343.1 GCA_024642025.1 Comamonadaceae bacterium
TCAATCACCTTCAACAACGTCATTAAACGCTATAGCAAGGGCAAGAGCGACAACCAGGTCATCCATGGCGTGAACGCCGAGATTGCCGACGGCGAATTCATCGTCATCGTCGGCCCTTCCGGCTGCGGCAAATCCACCCTGCTGCGCATGGTGGCCGGGCTCGAAGAGATCAGCGAAGGCGATATCTCGATCGGCGAACGGGTGGTCAACAACATGGAGCCGGCCGAGCGCGACATCGCCATGGTGTTCCAGAACTACGCGCTGTACCCGCACATGAGCGTGTTCGACAACATGGCCTACGGCCTGAAAATCGCCAAAGTACCGAAGGCTGAAATCAAGGCACGGGTGGACAAGGCCGCCAAAATCCTGGAACTCGGTCCCTATCTGGCCCGTAAACCACGCGAACTCTCCGGCGGTCAGCGCCAGCGGGTGGCCATGGGCCGCGCCATCGTGCGCCAGCCGCAGGTGTTCTTGTTTGACGAACCGCTGTCCAATCTGGACGCCAAGCTGCGTGCCCAGACCCGGCTCGAAATCCAGAAACTGCACCGCGAGTTGCGCATCACTTCGCTTTTCGTCACGCACGACCAGGTGGAGGCCATGACGCTGGCACAACGCATGATCGTCATGAACGCGGGCCGGATGGAACAGTTTGGCACCCCGGAAGAGGTCTACACGCGACCCGCAACCACCTTTGTCGCCAGCTTCATCGGCTCACCGCCCATGAATCTGCTGAAGAACGCGCCCGACGTCAAAGCCGGCACTACCCTGGGCGTTCGCCCCGAGCATCTGGACATCACAGCCACCGGCTGGGCACTGCGGGTGGAGGCGGTTGAAATGCTGGGTGCTGAACGGCTGGTGTATGGTCGCTGGTCTCATGGCTCGGGCGACGAGATGGTGATCATCCGAACGGATGAGGCCCACGCCGTACCCGCAGTAGGTACCACCATCCATGCCACGCCGCGACCACAGCAGCTTCACTGGTTTGATGCGACCTCCGGCAAAAGGATTGAGTCATGACTTTCAGCGCGGATCAATGGCCCTACCCGCGCTGGATCGCGCACCGCGGCGCGGGGCGACTGGCGCCGGAAAACACGCTTGCCGCGTTCCGCCTCGGCGCCAGCTTCGGCTACCGCATGTTCGAATGTGACGTGAAACTTTCCAATGATGACGTGCCCTTCTTGATGCACGACAGCACGCTTGAACGTACCACCAATGCCATTGCGGTTCTTGGCGACACAGCCAGCCGCATGGGTGGCGACCACCCCTGGCACGCCCTCTCCCAGCTTGATGCCGGCAGCTGGCACACGCGCGCCTACGCCGGCGAGCCTTTGCCCACGCTGGACGCCGTCGCCCGCTATTGTCTGCGCAACGGCTATCTGCTCAACCTGGAGATCAAGCCCACACCCGGCACTGAACGACACACCGGCGAAGTGGTTTCCCGCCACGCGGCGCGGCTGTGGGAACAGGCTGCCGCGCCGCCGCTGCTCACCTCGTTTCAGCCCGAAGCGCTGCAGGGTGCTCAAACTGCGGCACCCATGCTGCCCCGGGGCCTGTTGCTCGACACGTTCAGGACCGGCTGGCTGGACACGGCACTCACACTCGGCTGCGTGGCCGTGGTGTGCAACCATGCCTTGTGGGACACCGCCAGCGTCATCCAGGCCAGGAGTGCCGGCTTGCGTGCCCTGAGTTACACGGTGAACGACGAATGGGCAGCGCAGCGCCTGATCGATCTGGGTATCGACGGCATCATCACCGATCGGGTGGATCTGTTTTCGCCGGCTGCGTAGCGAACTCAGGACTGATTCTGGACGAACCGGGCTGCTGCCGTTACCGTCTCTGTCGAAGTCACATCCGACAATTCGACGCGGTTACGGCCCAGCCGTTTGCCCTCGTACATTGCCAGGTCAGCCCGTCTAAGCACGCTCTCCATCGACTCATCCGGCAACAACGCTGCGACACCAAAACTCGCAGTCAAGGAGATCTTTTCTCCCTTGAAGACAAAGGACGACGCTTCAAGCGCCTTGCGTATCCTGTTGGCGCCGTCGTGCGCGCCGATCAACGCCGTATCCGGCATCAGAATGATGAACTCTTCACCGCCATAACGGCCGATTTCGTCAATGGCGCGAAGCGTCTTTCTTATCGTCCCGACAGCATGAGTGAGTGCTGCATCACCGGCATCGTGTCCATGTCGGTCATTGATTTGCTTGAAGTTATCGAGATCGCACAAGACACAGGCCAAGGGCACGTCGTGTCGCGCCATCCGTTCCCGATGGAGTTGAAGTCTGCCCAGTATGGCCCCACGATTCATGCAACCGGTCAACGGATCGGTGGCAGCAATGTGGCTGAGATTCATCAGAAGCTTCCCCACAACGATCCCTATATTGGCAATGTTGATGAGGACAAGAATCACCAAAAAGGCCCAGTGGTAGGTTGTGAAACTGCGTTGTGGCTCAAGCAGGATTGCGTCACCGCCAAAACCCTTTGCGAGCAGGTGCATGGCCCTGAAGCCAAAGAGAAGCCCGGCCCCAAGGTAGGGCCATGCCACAACCAGCTTGCTGGCCAAGTTGAAATTTTCTGCATCCATATCTTTCATGGACGTCACCAAACAGTAAATCGCCGTGGCACTGGCGATGGCGTTGAAGACGACGGCTCGAAAGAAATAGGTGCTGTCGCCTGAATCCAGTCCCGCAGTGGCGATTACCTCAACAATCAATGGGAGGTATCTGATGGCGACATGGGGAGGCTTTTTTCTGGTCAGGAGCATGATTCCTGACCAGAATGATGTGATGCCACCGATCACCATCCAATCGGCAACTTGAACGCTGAGAAAGTCAGGGTGAGTTGCCCGCTGCATTGCAAACACGGAACCCAAGCCAATGCATAGATTTGCAACAGAAAAGCTGGCTGCACTTTTGAGATTCAACCGGAAGACGAGGCCCAAGGCCAGCCAGGAAATGCCAAAGATCAGCGCAAGCGCAAACATAAGTAGGCGCAAAGTTGCTTCAACCTGATCCATAACGTCCCGTCTTGTAAAATTTATTGTCGTTACTCCAGTCATTGATGTCATGTGAAAATGAAAAACACATCGCCCACCGTGACTGACCGGCACCTTGATTCTAGGTGGATGACCAGTCCTCATCCATCCCCTAAATGGGGGAGAAGTCGCCTGCGTGCCAGGCAATAAACTCTGCCCATGACCTGGAATGCCAACCTCAACCTGCAATACACGCGGCAGAACCACCGCACTATCGCCCATTACCACCATGAGGGGCCACTGCGTGTACTGCAAAGCCTGTATCCGGAAGGCGATGCAATCTGCCATAACGTACTGGTACATCCGCCCGGCGGCCTCGTCGGTGGCGATACGCTGTCAATCCAGATTGATGTGCAAGAAAATGCCCATTGCCTCATCACCACGCCGGGAGCAACCCGTTTCTACCGCTCGCAGGGAGAACCCGCGAAGCAGTCCGTGCATGCCCGACTTGGCCAAGGCGCACGGCTAGAGTGGCTGCCTTTGGAAGCGCTGGCCTA